>JAOUJT010000053.1 GCA_029883105.1 Gammaproteobacteria bacterium | reverse complement strand
CTCTTTCCATGCCTCAAGCAGACGCCCGGCCTGCTCCTCATTGCCTGCCAACAGGGCCTTACCCACATCCCCTTCGCGGCCTGCGGAGAGGGCAATGAGACCGCCACTCTGGCCGTGCAGCCAGCTCTTGCGCAACATCGGTATGCCACGTAGCTGGCCCTCTGTATAGGCGCGTGACACCAGGCGAGTGAGATTCTTGTAGCCTTCGTTGGTACGGCATAACAACACCAGGCGGTGTGTCTGCTGACTGTCCTCCTCATCGACCATGATCACATCGGCACCGAAGATGGGCTTCACCCCCGCACCGGTAGCGGCCTTATGGAATTTCACCAGGCCGAACATATTATTTTGATCAGTCACCGCCACCGCAGGCATGCCACTATCGGCCGCCGCCTTCACCAGAGGCTTCATGCGCACGATTCCGTCCACCATGGAGTATTCGGAATGTAATCGGAGATGTACGAAGGTTGCTTGCATGCGGGTAGTGTTCACTACCCGGCCGGTAGGTTCAAGTCTTGACAGAGGAGAATTTTACTTGCCCGGAGATGGAGGAAATATGCGCAATTAAATCCCCCTCATATCTGGACTGTTTCCAGTTTCACAGTAGCTGAGTGATTGAGAACATCGGGATATGTCACTGGGTTTCGCCCGTTTATACGGCCTTTTTACTCAAGCGATGTTCCAAAGGACAACCCTTTTCCACCAGCCAGGTTTCGGGTTTATGAATACCATAACCCTGACCGTAGTCCACCCCCAGCTCACGTAGTAATTCCACTGTCGTATCGTTTTCCACAAACTCTGCAATCACCTTCAGCCCCATAACATGACCAATACGGGTAATCGATTCCACCATGGCATAATCAATGGCATCGTTTGCCATATCACGGACAAAACTGCCATCGATCTTCAGATAATCCACCGGCAGGGTCTTAAGATAACCAAACGAACTCATACCACGGCCAAAGTCATCCAGAGCAAAGCGAATGCCCAATTCTTTCATGCTATGAATAAACTGTGTAGCAGTATTGAGGTTTGAAATGGCGGCGGTTTCAGTTATTTCAAAACAGATCCGATGCGGTTCAACGCTCGACTTCGCAAGCAAATTGCGCGCATAGTTAGAAAAATCCTCGTCCTTTAATGACTGACCAGAGATATTGATATTGTAGAGACAGTCACACGCTTCAATGGCACCGATCATTTCTATGGTTTTGCAAAAGACCCATCGATCTATCTGCGGCATTAACTCATAACGTTCCGCCGCGGGGATAAAAGCCATCGGTGGAATCGTTTCACCATTCTCACCATGCAACCTTAGTAATACCTCTCGATGTTTCTCATTGTCCGTGTTGGAAAGAGAAACCACATCCTGCACGGCAAGAAAGAAACGATCATCTTGCAAGGCATTGCGAATACGCTGCACCCATTGCATTTCGCCAAATCGCTGGGCCAATTCGCTATCATCCTCCTGATAGAGATGTATTCTGTTGCGGCCGTTATCCTTCGCCACATAGCAGGCCGTATCGGCGTTTCTCATTAACTCAATAGTACTGATACTTTGACTACAGATAGGAACCAAACCGATACTGATGCCAATATCGAAGGCATGCTCGTCCCAAACAAAACGAAAGTCCGACACCGCATTTTTTATCTTTAGCACTATCGTCTCTGCCACCTCCACAGGGCAATCAAACAACAACACACCAAACTCATCACCACCCAGACGGGCCAACAAGTCCGTATCACGCATACAGCTCTTCATTACCGTCGCAAGTTGCTTTAGCAGGTGATCACCCGCCAGGTGACCGCAGCTATCATTCACTATCTTGAATTGATCGAGATCCATATAACATAAGGCGTGTTGCTTATCATAAGCCTTGGATTGAATCAGGGCCTCATCCAATCTGCGTTCAAACTCACTGCGATTGGCCAGATCGGTTAGCGGATCATGGGTTGCCTGATATTCCAGTTGAAAACTCAATTTTCGTATGTGCCCTACATCTCTAAGTACCAGAACAAAACCGATATTATCACCGGCAAGATCATGTATCGGTGATATCGATATTTCAACGACATACTCACTGCCATGATGATTGACCAGTTTTAGAGGATCCTTGTGCAGCACCAAACCGTCGGGTTTGTGAAAAGTCCAAAACAACTCTTGTAAATCTTCGGGGTTTTCTTCACCTTTAACACTCATCAGTGAATTTAACTTCCGTCCATTAACATCAGACAACTGCATCCCTATCAACTCTTCGGCTGCAAGATTCAGAAATTCAACCCCACCGTCTATATCGGTAGTAATCACTGCATCGCCAATCGAATACAGGGTAATCTCTGCCTTCTCTTTTTCCTGATGATGGGCCTCGTCAGCCTTCCTTTTATCTTTCAGGAATACCAGCCGCAGATGCGTCAACCAAAACACCAATATCGCGAACACTGCGGACAACATCAATGCCATCACGATGTTTGACACGCCTATGTCTTCCCAGCGAATCGTTTTATTGAATTCCAAATTGAATTTTTTATCATCAAAAGATAAAGAAAAGTCACGGTAATAGGCTTGCAATAAACCGTTACTCCATGACCACAAATCTTCTTTGTTTGTATTAATGTCTTCGTGACCATTAAGAAACCGTAGTTGTGCAAACGAAAAATTATTTCGATTCTGTTCTGACAGAAGATCGTCAATACGAATCAATACCGCAATGATTTTAAAGGTATTCTCTGTCCGCACATTCAAATCCACTGGCAAAACTGATTTTGTATAGACAGCCTTAAACAACATCAAGCCCTGACCACCTTCCATCAGATCCACAGGGGCAGACATTGACGGTTCACCTGTCGCGATGGCTCTTTTAAATGCCGCAGAAAAGCGACTGTCTGACAAGCCATCCAAACCAATCAATTGTGCAGTCGTTACATCCAATGGCTGCATAAATACCAAGGGGAAATAGGTTGTTTGCTGTGGTGAATTTATCAGTGACTGCTTGGCGTCACCTGCGTATTGCTTTATAGAAAACGCGACATAACCCGATTCACGCATGTCAGATTCGAATTGAACTCTCTCAGCATTATCCACCTTGGTAAAATATTCTACGGCATAGAGATAGGGATAATCTTCCAGCATCTCTCGTGAGTATTGGCTTAATTGATCATTATCCACTTCACCCATGGTTTGAAAAAGAGCCGCCACACTATCCAATACCACCTTGCTATTTTTGAAATTATCATTTACATGTTGATAAAGATCATGCGCCTGTTGATCAAGTATATTTTTTGTCTTATTAATTTCAGCATTAACAACAAAAAAAACCAGCCCTACGGAAAGCGTCAGAGAAATTGCTGCAGCGGTAATATAGGCAGTACGATTTTGCATTATATGAGTTACTTTATTTATTTTCTTTATAGGGTCTGGATTTTATTTTTATACTCAATGGTATCTCCAGCTTGGCCATATTACTTAACGCATCATTACGCCATAGATTCCAACGCTGATTCGGAATAATAGGAATCGTGCTTATTGGTACGCCTTTTAAAACACTACTTGCAGCCTTTGCTGCCCACTCACCTTGTTCCGCAGGGTCCTTGGTCACACCAATCATCGCAAACGGCATCATCCACTCATAAACAGTAAAGGTCGGGCGCTGGCCCGATTCTGTCACCACAGCTCGAGCCTGTTTCTCATTCCAGTCGACGATGCCTGCGTTATTATTGACGATAATAAAGTCGTAGGACTGTGACCGATGGTACATAGTAGTCCAGTCAGTGAACGTTGCTGCCAATTCTTTGTTCAGCTTTATTCCCTTTCTGGCAAATACCTTCTTATAGCGCTGATAATCCTTACGTTCAGTCATCACATCGGCAGATAAAAACACGCCGTTACGTGCATTGGGTACCGTTTTACGAACAAAATTCAGTAAGGACTTGATAGGCATCACCTCTACCATGCCGGTGGTATTGGAGTAAGGATACCCGTACTCCTCTACACTCCAGTTGATGCCACAAAAGATCACTGGAATATCACTATCTCGATAATAGGGTTTGATGACAAATTTTGAAGCATTATCATCCGCCGCGATAATGACATCAGGTTTCCACTCTTCTACCAGCTGTTTAACCTTGTGCGCTCGTTTTTCAATCTTCTCTGGGTGGGGTTCACGCTTACTATCCAAATAGACACTGCGTACGACACAGCGCTCCTTCAGATGTTGATATACAGCAGCTTCAATACCATCAGACCAGGCATAACCTATATGATAGGAGGAGATAAAAAGGCATCTGTGCTTATCTTCGGCCCATGCAGATGGCAACTGTAGAGTCATTGCTAAAAGCAAAATGGCAGGTGCGATTTTTCGCATGCACGGGATTCCTGATTTATTATTAATATCCGTCTCGTTAGATTGAAATAGCTCGACTCCCTCTAGCCGAATCGATCAAATCTTATCTGTTTAGGATCTAATTATTAATAACGACAATTTTTATGCTGGAATTGAATGCTTCTTAATAAAACATCGACCAGATGAGTGAACAGTCACAATACTATCGTTTTCATCGTTTAGTGAACACCTTGAATATCGCCAAAATTGTTAAATATGCCTGTAACATTTGTTCATATGCTCAATAAACGTCTATAAACTTTGTCTAACTACGTATTCAACTATATAATTGAATGTCAATTTTACTCACAGGTAAATGCATGAGCCCTTCTGACTACCACTTTGGTATCCGTCCCAACCTGAACCAGTTTGTTCACCAGCTACTACAGGTTTTCTTTGTCGGTCTTACCCTGGGCATGACCCGCACCGTTATCCCGGCCCTGGCTGAGGCAGAGTTCAGTGTGCCCAAGGGCTCCTTCCTGATGCTCATGTCCTTCGTGGTCGCCTTCGGTTTTGTAAAGGGTTCACTCAATTTCGTTGCCGGTCGACTGTCCGAACGTATCGGCCGCAAGCAGGTATTGATCTGGGGCTGGGTAGCGGCCCTGCCGATCCCGGCGATGATCCTCTACGCCCCTAGCTGGAACTGGATCGTTGCGGCCACGGTACTGCTGGGCGTCAATCAGGGGCTGGCCTGGTCCATGACCCAAACCGCCAAGCTGGATATCACCCGGGCAGATCAGCGTGGGCTGACCATTGGCTTCAACGAGTTTGCCGGCTACTTCGGTGTCGCTGTGGCGGGTGTGGTAACCGGCTACCTGTCCATAAGTTTCGGTGCCCGTGAAGGTTTGATGCTATTTGGTACAGCGGTGATCATCCTCGCCATATTTAACAGCATCACCTCTGTCGTCGATACCCTGCCCTGGGCCAAGGCCGAAGCGGCCCTGCATGCCAGCGGCCTGGGTGCGGCTCACAAACCGCGCTATCCTAAGAATATCTCTGACCATCCAACTACCAAAGAGGTCTTCACCCTCATGTCCTGGCGTGACAAGCGTATGTTTGCCTTCAGTCAGGCGGGTTTGGTGGAGAAGTTTGTCGATGCACTGATCTGGGTCTTCTATCCCGTTTATCTTTATAATCAGGGATTGAGCCTGGCCAGTCTGGGTTGGGTGGTGGGCATCTATGGCTTCGTCTGGGGCGGCTCGCAGTTCTTCACCGGCCCCCTGTCCGACAAAATCGGCCGCATCAAACCCATCGTCTGGGGCATGTGGATCTGTGGTGCCGGTGTTGCCATGACCCTAATGGCACAAGGTATCCTGTGGTGGAGCATCAGTGCGGCGGTTACCGGATTCGGTATGGCCCTGCTCTACCCCAACATCAGTGCCGCCGTGGGTGATATCGCCCATCCAAACTGGCGCGGATCGGCCATCGGCATCTATCGCTTCTGGCGTGATCTGGGTTATGGTATCGGCGCCCTGGCTTTGGGTCTGGTCGGCCATTTCACTAATAGTATCGAAATGGGCTTTTGGTTTACGGCCATCGCCATGTTTGTTTCCGGCAGTATCGTCATGATTTGGGGTGAAGAGACTCATCCCCGTATTAACCCAGCGCAGGAATAATCAATGAGCGTATTCGAAGAATATCTGCAAAAACTCGAACAGAGTCTGCCGCATATCAGCGCCGATGAATTAAAGCAGTGGCAGGAAGATCAGCTGGATTTTGTCTTGGTCGATGTACGCCAGGCAGAAGAGTTTGCCAAGGGTTACATCCCCGGTGCCACGAATATTCCGCGGCCCAATTTGGAAGCCAGTATCGAAACGCTACTGGCCAACCCCAAACAGGTGATCATCGTCCACTGTGGTAACCGTGGTCGATCACAGCTGGTATGTCATAGTCTGCGTGATATGGGACTGGATTGTAGCGTCTTACTGGGTGGTTATCAGGCCTGGGTAGAGCTGGAAACAGACGCCGCAGCGTAAACCTCTACGATTCGTGTTCATGCGCTGCCTTACGTTGCAGGATCGAATGAAAGATATCGCGCCAGCTGACAATGCCCACCGGTTTACGCTCACTATCGACGATAGGGATGCAGGAGATAGATTCCGCATCGAACAAAGCAATGGCATCCATCACTGTGGCATCCTCCGTCAGTACGATGGGAGGGTGTGACATGATCTTATTTACCTTCACGTCCAGAGTTTCCGTATCCACATCCCGTTCGGCCTTAGTGCCTAAAAAGGGACTGGAGGCCTTAAAGAAATCTCTGTCCGACAACACCCCACAAATCTTTCCCCGTTCGACCACGATCAAATGATGAAAGTGTGCATGCTCAAATAGTGTACTCACAGATAGCAGTGTTTCATTTGTGGTGATTACCACGATGTCACGGGTCATAATTGTACTTATCTTCATAAAGTGCCTTTGCTGCTCACAAGAGACGGATAACACAGAATGACAGCTTTTTTCCACTTGGCAAGCCTTGCCACCGCCCTATTTTTATATTGATAAAATCAACAGACATCTTCATTAATAATATAAGTGCAGTGAAAAGCCTAATAGTATTAAGCCACTAATACTTAGCACAGCAATGACTGAATATAAGATATACCGGCTTCTACGTGACGAGGACAGTGCATCATAACGAAAACGTTCCGTAACAATCTGCTTTAACGGCACACCTAGTTGCAACAACGAGTATTCGGCAGTATCCATCATACCTGCAGGTCCGCAAACAAAATAACACCATCTATCCGGTTTCTCAGGCATCTGTTCGACAATAATCTGATGTGACAGCCGGCCCTTAAGACAGTCGCTATTTTCTCCACCCCGTGATGCCATATGTATGCTACGAATATTTAGCCGACTGGATAAATCGTCAATTTCGTTTCGATATGCCAAATCTGACGGGGTATTGTTACACGTGATCAACACCACGGGATATTCATATCCCTCATCTGCCAGCTGCCTAAGTATACTGATAATCGGTGCAATACCTGCGCCACCAGCAATCAGCATCATGCCCGAGGCCAATCGATTATTTACGCTGAAACTGCCATGCGGACCATCAATGTATACCTTCGAGCCTATCTTCAATTCATCAAGTCGCGAACTGAAGTCACCAAACTCCTTGATGGTAAATTCCAGACTGCTACGATTGCCCGGGTGAGAGCTAATGGAAAAAGGATGCTCCTGCATACTCAAAAATGGACCGCTGAACTTTAACCATACAAACTGCCCTGCCATATAATCGAGTACCTCTCCACGTGCCGGTGTTAACACCAGCCGCCAACTCTTATTGGCCACCGCGGAAATGGATTCGATCAGATAGGGTCGAGATCGTTGTTGCAGGGGAACCGTAAGGTAAACATGTATCAGTGCCAGGATGGCAAGCAATGCCAGGCCTAGCCAGATAATGTCCACTGAAGTGAATTCTGTGTACCGCCCCGCCCCCACAGCATGAATCAGTGCCAGAACAGTTGTGCTGATAGAGAGAAATAGATGAGAACGCCGCCAGAGTTCATAATTTGACTGCAAGGCTTCACGCATCAAGGCCATAAACACAATCAGCGCAAGACCTATCCATGCCAGCATACCCGTAACAGCATCTATCATGTCCAATCTTGTGGTATGTGCCAGGTAGGTATCCCATGGCAGCACACGATTACTGGGCAGTGAATAGAGCATAGGATGTAAAAATAGAAAAATGATAATCACACGCCCCAATAACTGATGGCTGCGCATAATGATATCGATACCAATCGGTGCAGAGATACTCTTAAAACGACCGGAGAGAACAAACTCCAACATGATCATTACCATGCCGATCATCGCCAGGCCCGATGCCAGTTCGTCGCGAAATGGACGTGCAGGCAAATGGCTAGACCAGGCAATAATCAGCGGGCTATTGATCAGCAGCACATAAAGTATCAGCAGGCCAAACAGAACAATGTATCGGTTCACGGTATTGGAGTATCCTCTACTCAAACTACATACAGTGATAGCACGTTTCGGATATTTGCGAAATCATCAAGATATAAGCGATCATGGATTTTTGATCACCGATCACATTGCCATATAGAGCTGAATCACCGTATTGGCATCCGTATCTCTATAGAACTCCAGCTTTATCTGCTCACCGAAGCGATACTCCAGCCCAACAGTCTCGGTGCCTTGCATGCCACTACCCGTACCATCATCGTAATCCATCATACTGGCGTAGAGGCTCAACTGCTTACTGATGGCCCCCTTTACCCCAATACCCAGGGCAATTTCGTCCTTTGCCGCCGGGTTAAAATAGGTGTTGGCAGGGATCGTACCCAGACTAGCGTATATACCCAAAGGCATGCTTCTCTCCCGGCTCTGCAGCTGAAGATCCAGGATGGTGCCCCAGGTATCTTCGCTCACATGCCCGGAGCACGTATGGTTTGAGACGCGATGGAATAATGTCTGCGCACCATAGCCAAGTTCCCAAGCACTGAATCTGGAGAAGCCACCCACACGCACATAATGGGCACATTGACTAATAAGCTGAGTGTGATCATCAACCCACCAACCAGATTGCCAATTGGCATAGGTAACAAAGTAGGATTCTCCTACCGCAGTCAGAGCCAATCCTGTGGCCCTGGAGTTGGCGATACCCAGCTGCTGTGATGCACTGTAGCCAGTCTTGGCCGCTATCGTGTTGTTTGTCGAACGCACACCGGTATTCATGAGCTCCATAGCATAAGAAGGACCTTGATCGATGGTTGAAAATGGTATAATTGAGAAACGGGTATCTCCCCATTGACCGGCATGAAACTGAAACTTGGAAGAGAGCAAACCATCCACCTGACCACCAGTATCCGACGCTGCACCAAATACCCCCAGTTCTAACAGGTAACTAACATCATCGGCCAGCTCACCACCCAGAAATAGAGAGGCCTTAGTCGGCCAGTCAAACGAATCGTAGCTCTCACCCTGACGACGTAGGTAGCCTACCTTGCCAACAAACGACGGCGTAAAACTGGTGGTGAAGTACTCCTTCTTATCATCGCTATGTATTTTGTATCCACTGGCGGCAAACTCTCTGCCTGCTTTGTTAAGTGCCGGATAACTGGCGTAGTGGCAACTGGCACAGGACATGCCTGTTTGGCGTGAAAAACCAGGCAGGGCACTGGCCTGTTCTGACAATATAAATACACTGAACAGAACTAAAATCGCATATTGGCTTAACTGCACGAATTTCATACTCATCCCTTGCATCACTCTTATTGGCAGCTTATATCTCTATCACTCGAGAAAGCACACGTCAGACTTTGTCTATCTGCCGTTGTAATCTATAGTAACCTGAATAAAAGACTCTTTCATTACGACACGTTTGCATAAAGAATAGACGACTTGCTGATGATTGATGCATGGTGTTTAACGAATGTAGAACAACAATAACCTAGAAAAAGAGTCGGACAGAACGATTTAGCCTATTTACCAAGTGATACTTCAGCCCATCGATAGATCGTATAACTTAAGCACAGACTTCCAATTTCTAGTGGTCGCCACTTGTCCTAATTTACTTTCTATAAAGTTATTTGACAACTTGCTTTTACCATAACCGTTGGGGCAATAAAGATAGACCTCTTTGTCATTAATGACCAAGAGTTCAGGGGAATGCACATGCATTATTAGCGCGTCCACCTTAGCTTTGTCAGGGCTTGAAGAGAGAAAAGCGACCAAAACCTTGGTCCCATCCTTTTCCAAATCAATATCCGCAAAAGGACATGCCTCAATGATGTTCTTAAACTCCTTATGTGTACGAATCACTACAGGAACAGCAAAACCATATTCGATCGCTATGGCCTTTTCTATCCTTGACGTTAACTCTGACATAGCCATCACATCAGAATTGAATATCACATTACCACTTTGGATATAGGTGACGACATTTTCGAATCCCTGTACCTCATACAATAATTTAAGCTCGGCCATCTTGATCATCTTCTGACCACTGACATTGATACCTCGGAGCATTGATATATATTTCATCAAGCAATATTCCCTAACATGCTATACATTCAGAGGATCACCGGGACGCCCATCACTCAATTTGACACATTACCATAATCTTCTATTCTGACAAGGTAAGTTGGATTGGTTTTCAGGGAGGAAAACACCATGACCACCGCCAGGGAAAGACTCATTTCTCTCAAAGACACCACCTACTATCACTGCATCTCTCGTTGCGTACGACGCGCCTTTCTATGTGGTGAAGACCACTTCAGCGGACAGAGTTATGAACATCGTAAGGATTGGGTGTTAGAAAGGCTTAGGGAGCTGGATAAAATCTTTGCCATCGACATCTGTGCCTATGCGGTTATGTCCAACCACTATCATCTGGTCTTGCGTGTGGATATAGATAAGGCCAAGGGTTGGGATAAAGTGACGCTGATATGCCAGTGGAAGATGCTGTTTAAACTACCTGTGCTTGTTGAGCGTTATCAACGAGGAGAATGCACCACGCAGGCCGAACAGGTTGCCGTGAACAAGATACTAAAGAAGTGGCGTAAACGCCTGATGGACATATCCTGGTACATGCGCTGTTTGAATGAACACCTGGCGCGACGAGCCAATGAGGAAGACTGTTGCACCGGACGATTTTGGGAAGGTCGTTTCAAATCACAGGCTCTGCTGGATGAAGCCGCAGTTTTAACCTGTATGAGCTATGTAGACCTCAATCCCATACGTGCGAAGATGGCCAGCACACCAGAAAATAGTGACTATACCTCTATCCAACAACGTATCTGTCAATGGAATAAAACCCAGCTAGCCAAAGATATCCTAACAACCCCACCGCCCGAACTGATGCCACTTGTACAACAACATCGTGATCCACATCAGCACAGCATCGGTTTCACCCTAACGGATTATATTGAACTGGTAGATTGGGTTGGCCGACAAATCAGAGAAAACAAACGCGGATATATAGAATCAGGTGAGCCACCCGTACTGCAACGCTTGGGTATAGACTCATATGAGTTTGTCGAACACATGAAGGGCAAGCATAAAGAACACTATCCCAAGCTGATGGGAAGAGTCGATAAAATTCAAAAGGCCTATAAGTCTCTTGAACAGAGCTTTATCAAAGGGCTGTATCAATCCCGTTTGCTTTATTCAGGCTAATCATTCCTTCTACACACATTAATCCATGATGACGTTATCGTCAGGATAGCTTACGGATAGTGATTTGAAATCTTACGTATCCAGCCAGAAACATCCAAACTTCAGCGTATTCAACAGATATTTCCTCCCCTTAACAGCTAATAGTTCGACGACAACACAATAATGTAGTCTTTATTTCATGCCAGAATATTTTACGAGTGATTACGAGTGATGGCTGTCCTGGATTTCTGCCTGTGTCCGAACGAGCGCATTGTTAGGGGCTTGGGCTTTTAGTAAGTAAATAAAACACCCAGGCAGCGAATATTGAACTCGACGCTGCTATAACCCACGACAATATACTTGGCCACGCTCTCTTGAAAAATGACGGTTTTTTCTGAGACAAATAAATTTTTGTGTTTGGAATAAATTTACCATGAATAAATAAAAGAAGATTCAAAAGAATAAATACTGTTGCAGCAAAAATTGCTCGATCTTTCCATTCAGATATTCCGGGAATGGCAACGAGCATGGCAAAAAATATGACCCCATTTAGATTTAGGCCGTATTTTCGATATGTCGTTACGAGTATGTTTTGTCTAGGCCGAATTACTTGTGCAATTGATTCTGCTTTGCCAATCACCCATGCTTCATTTATTCCAGATACTCTTACCTCGCTAATACCATGCTCTACAAGCTCTAGCACTATAACCTTATTTATTCCCTGCGCCTCGGTTTCTTGGATTGTAATTTTTAAATAGTTTATTTCACCGAGACTTTCTATTTCCCGAATAAAGTCACTTGCATATTTGGTGGCCTGGCTACCTCGAATATTGTAAGTAATGATGGCACGGCCAACAGTATAATCTTGCTCAACAAATGCAACAATTCTTTTCACATCATCGGAGAATAATCTTACTGAACCAATTTGAATGTTTTTATTAAAAATCTGCTCAGGGATATTTTGTGATTTTGCGCTATCTTGACTGGCTGCTGATATATCGTGCGGGTATGCGTCGAAGGTTCCAGCTGTTCCCACTGTCGAACTCCAGTTACCACGAAGGTTCCCTTCAGGTGTTAGAACAGCTTCTACTGTTACATCACCTAGTCCTTCAGCAATACTAGATTCAAGTGGCTTGCAATTTAATTTTAACTTGCCATCGAATGTGCCCGTAAACTCGTATAGAGCTAAGCCATATAAATTATCAAGAAAACGTGCTATGCCATTTACTGTCTCGCCATCTTGAGTTATCTCAAGGAACAAATTTCCCGTATTGGTTCCGTAGAGCCTTCCTGCCCATTTAGTTGCGAGAGATGACATTTAACACTTTCTCCTTATTGCCCCTAACGATTAGTTAAAGGGCGCATACGAAGCGCTAGCGTAGTATGCGTCTATTTTTGAACGCATTGTTATGCAAATACAGCCAAAATGTATGGGTGCATTATATAAATATTTAGTGCTATGAAGCCTACAAAAAACAAAGTAATAGTGTTTTTTAAAGATATTGCCTTTTGCTTTGCAACTGGATCATTAAGGCTTTCATATTGTTTCTTATATATAAAAATATAAATATTTATTAGACCTAAAGGGAAAAACATATCTTTGATGCCACCGCGCTTGCCTAGCGACTCCCATAGCTCTGTTTCATTTTCTTTTATATATGACTCAAAAGCACTAAGCCTACTAAAGTAGGTCAAAACCACACCAAGCATGAATAACATGATTATTATCATTATTGTGGCAATCATATGTTCTCCTATTATGCATAACGTTAAAGTTCAGCCGCGCTGATTTTTGGCGTCGGCTGGGACGCCTTGTTAGAGAGCATCTGCAAGCTGCCACCCTTCGTGAGTTAATTCATAGATTTCACCTTTATGGCCGACAGGCTGTACATAGCCAC
>JAOUJT010000298.1 GCA_029883105.1 Gammaproteobacteria bacterium | reverse complement strand
GGCGTCTACACCACCAAGGGCGTGGTCGGTTATGACTTTACCCGCCTGTTGATCGGTTCCGAAGGCACCCTCGCCTTCATCACCGAGGCGACACTGAAATTGCTACCACTGGCCGAGGCCAAACGCACCCTGCAACTTACCTACAAAGACATACGCTCTGCCGCGCAGGCCGTGGCCAGCATCATGGCGCAGCCGGTCACCCCCTGTGCACTGGAGTTTATCGACGGCACCGCCATCGAGATGATCCGTAACTACTCCGATGCGGATCTGCCTCTGGATGCCGGTGCGCTACTGATGGTTGAGGTGGATGGCACCGAGATCACCCTCGACCATGCAGTCAGTTGTATAGAAGAGGCTGCGGTGAACGATGGCCTAGTTGAATTCAAGGCTGCAAAAACTGCCGAAGAGGTGGCGCAACTGTGGGCCACCCGTAAGGCTCTATCCCCTGCGCTGCGTAATGTCGCACCGAAGAAGATCAATGAAGATGTGGTGGTACCGGTATCAAAGCTGCCGGATCTGATCGAAGGGCTGGAAAATCTCTCCGCGCAATACGATATCCCGATTGTGAATTTCGGCCATGCGGGTAACGGCAACATGCACACCAATCTGTTGGTCGATCCTGATGATGAAGAACAGATGCAACGCTCGGAGAAATGCCTGCATCAGGTCTTTGAACTAGTGTTATCCCTGAACGGCACCATCTCCGGTGAACATGGGGTGGGGATGGAGAAACAGGCATTTGTGGCGATGGAACTGGACAGGGTTAACCTGTCCATGATGCAGAAGGTGAAGCAGTTGTTTGATCCCTTGAATTTGATGAATCCTGGGAAGATGTTTGTTGTGCCATCGGAGGATGGTGTTAGTTAGAGTTCTAGAGATATATTCTTGTGTACTCCGCACGGGTTTTATTTTGATGCGCTTATTTCGCCCGCGCGGAGCGACTTACTTTCTTAGCGTAAGAAAGTACCCAGAGGGCATACATAAGCAAAGAAGCGCCGCCTGAGACTTGCCCCTATATCCGTGCTTGTCTTTAGTTCCTCGCTCTAAATGATATCTACATACTCATTAAGTTCTTATAATGTTTATCGGGGTTCCCTGCGCGCTTCATCATTTTAGGCGCTACCGGAAACTCGCACGAAGAGAAACTACGTGCTCAAACATCCGTCCGCTTAATCCCAAAATGATTCCAGTGCTCGGCTGCGTCTAAGGGGATTCAAGAGCGGTGATTTTTTCGATGTATGTAGAATATTAAAAAAGTGTTCTACCCATAATAATCGTAGCTCAAGAAGAATAGAGCGATTGATAGAGTAGAAAGTCTTCATGGCTGTGCAGGCAGGCGATAATGCGTTCCAGTTTGACAGCATATTGTTGCATAACGCCCAGAGCGATCTTGGCGGCCTGTGGTTTTGGATAACCATAGACACCAGTGCTAATGGCAGGAAAGGCGATGCTGTTAAGTTTATGTTCCAGTGCCAATTCCAGGCTGTTGCGGTAACAGGCAGCCAATAGCTCTGCCTCACCCTGCCCGCCCCCATGCCAAACCGGGCCTACGGTGTGTATCACCCAGCTAGCGGGCAGTTCAAAACCCGGGGTTATCTTTGCCTTTCCGGTCTTGCAACCATTCAACTCACGACAGGCAGCCAACAGGCGTGGGCCGGCGGCATTATGGATAGCGCCATCGACACCGCCTCCACCCATTAACGTTGTGTTAGCAGCATTAACGATGGCATCCACTTCCAGTCTGGAGATGTCTGCCTGAATGATCTCCAGCATAGTAACTCCCTGATACACGACTGAACCCACATTTATTTTCCGAGGCACCATCAAGACCGACATGGCTTCGTATCATCTAGAATTATTAAGGTTTGTAACGAACTAGCATGAAATCATTAGTGAACGAGTGCTTTATGTTTATGAATATTTTCTTCCCAATGTATTCCATCGAATGGCTGAATATTTATCGATTTAATAGTCGACGGGTCTAAACAGCGAACATTAACACTGATACCATCCGGATGTAATCTGGGAATATAGTAAGATTTCATTCCACAGGTTTTACAAAATAGATGTTTGGCTTCATGGGTATCAAACGTATAAGTCTCGAGATTATCTTCACCCGATAGAAGACGAAATTTTGACCTAGCAACGATCAAATGCAAGTATCCAGATTTGAGCATATTGAACAATTGCATTCAGATACATCCAGATTATCTGCTGCTTCGACTTCATACTGAACTGCACCGCAATGACAGCTTCCTTTGTGCATGGTCATAATCCCTACACCATTCATCTCAATCCTTAAAGTCTGGGAAGCCCCCCTGTCGGGGAAAACACATGCATTTCACTTACTATTGGTATTATTTAAATCTACTTCATTGGCAATCCTCATTAATTGCTGCATAAAATAGTCAACATCTTGCTGCTGTAGCTTTCTGTGGCCATTGAGAAACTCACGTATCGGCATATCCAGCTGACGACTATACAAAACACCATCGCGAAGAATAAATGAGTCTCGTACAAAATCGGCCGCACGGTTATGGCACCTACTGCACTCATTTGTAAATCTCGGATCATTGCCAGCCTGCGCACGTAACATATTATAGACAGGTTCTACCGAATGACCGGCGAGATAATGATTTTGCAAAAATAGGCGCAGGTCATGTACATGATGCCGACCTTGTAATTCGGCATTGGAAACCGTCAGGAACTTACGAGCAAACTCACCTGCATGTCCATGACAGGAGACACAACGATCATCCCACAAGGCATGAATATCCGGCCCCGATGCCAAGACCAAAGGCGCAATCAAAAACGTCACCAACAATACAAGAGTCACTTTTATATTCGAAGTCATAATAGATACTCTCGCATTTCGTTGCCAACCTAATAGTCGTTATATCCGCCTGAATGATCTCAAGCATAGTAACCGACATCAGTTTAGTGAAGTGATATGTTCGATAACCTTATCCTGAACCTGTATCATCTCATTGATCATAGGATTCTCATCCCTCAGATCACCGACCGCCTCTATCAGTCCCGCCTGTAGCGCCTTAAACAACTTAATAATCTCAGGCTTTGCAATTTCATTGTCGGTTAATTTACACATCCAGATATCCGCGCCGGTAGCCGACGCCTCCATCAACTTCTCAAAACCTAAATCATCATCTTCAAAATACTTGCGAATAAACCCATCACCGCTCTGCAATAAGGCTGACACCGTTAAAAGTGCCTCTTTAACTTCACCACCAGCCCCATTACCCGCCGATGCATAGACCGGAGCAATAGATTGCAACAACCCCGACCACTCAGTATGGGACTTGCCACTGGACATAATCGCCGCCATCGGCGTAGTCACCAACAGCTTATAACTAGGCGCATTCATCATTTCCAGGTTAATGTTTGTTTTTTCCATCTTATTCTTCTCTTGTAAATTT
>JAOUJT010000297.1 GCA_029883105.1 Gammaproteobacteria bacterium | reverse complement strand
CAGATCCTTAGATAGATATATGAATAATTTGGGGATTATGCGTACGCTAGGTGATGCAGTCCAGCGGAAATCTTTGTCTCTGTGCTTCAGATTTTCAGAATAGATAAGCACACAAAATATAGCCTTAATCCTGTGCTGAGAGTGTTGTATCATAGGCCATAATTTTCCAACCACGGTGTAATATGAAGATTTCCGATATCCAAAGAATTCGTATCGATATAGTGAGCGACGAGTTGAGCGCCCTGCATATGATGCTGGACAGGGATGGCCGGATCTCCCGTCAGGGGTATGGCAATCTGCCAGTGGAGGAATTTATCGTCACCTCGGAATCCGATGCCTCAGTATTCCAACAGTTGTTGGAAAAGCTGAGCGAAAATATGTTTGAGCATGCGGGTGTCTATGACCACCCTGATAAAAATGGCGTGCCGATCGTGATGATGGTGGCATTTCTCGATCAAGCGGATGAGACAGAATTTTTTGAATTCCGTTTTGGCACCGAGAATGAGGATTTGGGTGAGTTGTTGCCATTCTTTGATCAGTTTATTTCCTATGCCTTGTCGCTCAGTAACCACTGGTATCAAGCGGAGCTGGAAAAGAACACCAAAACAGGTGCATAGATTTATTCCTCTTTTCAACTCACCTTCCTTGCTTATCGTTACCGTCCATGACATTTACTTATATAGATAGCCTCAACAGGCTTATCTATATAATGTAAACCCTCCGCTGATATATAACCCATTGGGTACATCGTGTTATTTACTGTGCTATAAGATAGTGTTGTCTTGTGGTGAATAATAGTAGACAGGAGTCATTACGATGAAGCAGTTGAGAATTACATTAGCATATTTTTGTTTGCTAATTCTTGGTGTAAGCCAGGCACATGCCGATGAGCGTGAGTACACTAAGTTAAAAGTCCTCACGCAGAACTTGTATCTTGGTGCAGACATACAACGGGTGGTTGCTGCGCAGACAGCGGAAGAGATACCTCTGTTGGTCGCCCAGGCCTTTAGTATTATCGATGGTTCAGATTATAAGTCCCGCGCAAAAACCTTCGCGTTACAGGTTAAGGATAACAAGCCCGATGTGATTGGCTTGCAAGAGGTTTCGCTGATACGTTACCAGGCTCAGAGTGATTACTTTGTTGGCAATCCACAAATGGCAGAGCTTGTACGCCATGATTACCTCGCCGATGTTATGGATGCGCTCAGTGAACAGGGATTAAGCTATAAGGTCGCGGGTATGGTTACCAACGTCGATCAGGAACTACCGGCTTTTGGCACCATAGATGGTTCGAATATTCCCAGTCTGTTTGATGTGCGACTCACCGATCGTGATGTCATTCTGGTAAAGGAAAATGTAACGGTTAGTGAAGTGACGCCATACAATTTTATTTATAATTTAATCTATCCATCCATCGTTGGAGATATTGAATATATACGAGGTGCCATCGCGGTAACTGCCAGGGTACGGGGGGAAGACTATCGTCTAGTAAACACCCATCTTGAAATTAGAGGCAACGATCAAGTTGCTGCCATTCAGGCCTTACAGATGCAGGAAATACAGGCTTTGTTGGCGGCTGAAAATCGGGCGATTATTGTTATGGGTGACTTGAATTCTGATCCAGCACATACGCCGGATGTCGTCTATGGCTTCCCGACACCCTATCAGCAGATGGCGTTGGCAGGCTATGTTGATGTATGGGATAAAGGCGGTCGGGGTACTGGCTTGACCTGTTGCCGCAGTGAATTACTGAATGATTTTGACCTGTCACTGACAGAGCGTATCGATTATATCTATACCCGTTCAGCATCAGGCAATGAATCTTTTGCTACGGCAGGAAAGGCCAAAGCCGAGACTCTCAGTGACATCACCGACGGTGGTTTTTGGTACTCTGATCACGAAGGTTTATATGCCAAAATCAAGATGCCCACGGTTGGTGATGAAGATGATGAAGACGTCGCAGAGGCCAAGCATCAACATCGAGTGACACACCGTCATCGAAGACACAATGATGATGCAATACGTGATTAATTATTTCACATACCCATAAGAAAAGGCTGTATTTTTATGCAGCCTTTTTTATGTCGACATAGATAAAGTGCTTCAATATTTATATACATAAATATATCATCCGTTTGAGACGATTAATTTGCTATCTCCTCGGATATTTTTAGCCATTGCATAAACTGAATGTCCATGTGCACAATTAACTAAGAATAATGCAAAGGGAATTGATGTGGTGAATAACAAGAAAGAGAGTATATCGACATTGCAGGATGTCTTGCACCATGAAATCCCGTTAAGTCGGGATATGGGTGTCACCGTGGTGGATTATGATGGTGCGCGGCTGACCTTAAAGGCACCACTGGAAAACAATATTAACCATAAAGCAACGGCCTTTGGAGGCAGTCTTTATTCTCTGGCGGTGTTGTCTGGATGGGGGTTGTTGTATCTACAGCTAAAGGAACAAGGGTTGCAAGGCCATATCGTCATCCATGAAAGTCAGGTGAAGTACCTCAAGCCGGTACAAGGCGATATCATTGCCATGGCAATTCTGGATGAGCCGGCAATCATGGATCGGTTTGTGAAAGCTTATCGCCGCAGTGGCAAGGCTCGTATCAAGCTGCATGCAGAGGTTCAGTTTGAAGGTGAACTGGCGGTTGAGTTTCTGGGCCAGTATGTGGTTCACCGATGATGGTCAAATGGAAATAATCCTGCTTCGCCATGGAAAGCCGGATGTTTCTATCGATAGCAGGATCTCTATCCGGCAACTGTCGCCGATGATCGCCGCGTATAATAACTCTGGAGTCAGCCAGTCTGCACCGGCCGCCTCAATTAATATTGCGCAAAGTTGTGAACACATCGTCTGTAGCGATCTACCCCGTTCCATCCAGTCCGCACAACGACTGGGTCTTAAACATATACATGTATCCAGCCCCGTGTTTCGTGAAGTGGATCTGCCGGTCTCTGTTTGGCCCTCGCCAAAGATGTCGGCCTATTTCTGGTTTGCCTTCTTTCGTCTTATTTGGTTTATGGGTCACCGTGCTAAGGGTGAGTCGCTCTCTGCAGCAAGGGTGCGTGCCGCTACGGGAATGCGTGAACTCACGCAGTTGGCACAGACACATGGTCGGGTGTTATTGGTTGGTCACGGCTTATTAAACCAGTTTATTGCCAAACAACTGTTAGCTAATGGATGGCAGGGACCCAGGCACCCCGGCAGCAAACACTGGGAATATAGCTGCTATAAATACACTGGTCGTTAAAGATAAGCCGGTTTTATCATATGTTGATAAAACACCACAGCAGCCAGCGGATCGCTTTACGAACTGCGCAATAACGCGCTAAATTTCCCTCGTCATCCCGACTACTATATCCATATGGGAAGCGCCTTTGGGCCTGGCTCTCTTGTCGGTGTATCAAGCATCACACAAGTAAAA
>JAOUJT010000052.1 GCA_029883105.1 Gammaproteobacteria bacterium | reverse complement strand
ATTCAGCGGGCCATGGAGGGCATGTCCATGCGCGAGGCGATCATGCAGGCTGGGAAACGTCGCCTGCGTGCGGTATTGCTCACCGCAGCGACGACGATTATGGGGCTGTTACCCACAGCCTATGGTTGGGGCGGTAGTGATCCATTCGTCGCGCCAATGGCATTATCATTGGCCTGGGGGTTGATTTTCGCAACGGTGATTACGCTGTATATTATTCCATCTATTATCGCCGTGGGTATGCTCTGGGTGTCTGGATTATTTCTTGCGATGATATTCCTGATACTGGTATTTCTGCTGCCGAGCATTTTTGCCAAGGTGATATGTTTACTGTTGTTTGCCGCTTTAAGCTTTTTGTTGCTACGAAAAGCGAGACATGCAGAACCGATCTAATCTTTCATTAGATGAAATTTAATAGCCGTCACCTGTAATTTGGCGACGGTTTTTTTATTTGTAATTGTAAAAAGTCAAAAAAACATTTGATTAAAAGATGAACAATGCAAATGATTCATGTATCCTTTGCAACGATTAGTATTTTTCTCAATTAGGATTAAACAAAATGGCTAAGAAAAAGGCAAAAAAAAGCTCCGCAGCTGCTAAAAATCGTGGCTTACTAAAAGTTGCTACTGCGACTGCAGTAAATGCTGACCATACCGCTGCACTGAAAGAATTGAATAAAGCGATGAAGCTGGCTGATAAGGCCAATACAATTATTGAGCGCGCCGACAAGAAAGTTGCCGATGCAGAGAAGAAAGTAAAAGATGTGGCCAAGAAGGCCAAGAAGATGAAGACTGCGGCCTCTAAAAATCAGCTGGTTAAGGCTCGCGAAGCCTTGCGTGCGGGTAAAGAAGCTCAGCGTGCTGCCAAGACTACTGCCAAAGATACCGCCAAGAGTGTTGCTAGCGCTGTTGCCGATTGTAAGGTTGCGGAAGGCCGACAGAATGCTCTTGATACTGCTGTTGCGGCCTTTACTGCCAAGTGGAATCGCGACTACGATAAGAAAATGGCGAAAAAATCCAAGACCAAGACCAAAAAGAAACGCGCTAAGAAAAAAGCGAGCAAGAAAGCAACTGCTCCTGTTACAGCAGCGTAATGAAAAATGCCGGGTTAGCCCGGCATTTTTTCTTCTACAGGTAAACCAGAACGTTTCCACTCCGGATAACCATCCTCCAGGCGCCGGGCCTGAAACCCCTTATCACGCAAAGTTTTTACCGCATCAAAGGCCAATACACAGTATGGTCCACGGCAATAGGCGACAATTTCTTGATCGGTAGGAAACTCGCTCAGGTGTTTATCCAGTTCGCTAAGCGGAATATTGATTGCCCCGGGTATATGGCCGGAATCGTATTCCAGGCCGGGCCGAACATCAATAATCGTTACCAGACCATCTTCGGCGCGTTGTACTAGATCGGCACGAGGCAAGGGTTCCAGATCATCCTTCACCTGTAGATACTGCTGGATCAAACGGTTTACCTCATTAAGATTATCTTCAGCCAATTCTCTTAAAACCGCTAATAAATCAACGATACGATCACTACTAAGGCTATAGAAGACATGTTGGCCAATCTTACTAGCATTCACCAAGCCTGACTGGCGCAAATTTTGTAGGTGTTGAGAGGTATTGGCCACAGACATACTGCACATGTCAGCCAGGGTCTCTACGTTGTGTTTTCCTTGTGCCAGCAGTTCTAATAGCTCCAGTCGACGACCATTACTAACAGCCTTACCAATACGGGCAAATTGATCAAAGATTTCTTGTTTAAAATTGTGACTTGACATGATTTGTCCTGAATAGAGATTATATTGTTATTCAATGAATTCGTTTAATAATAGGCAGTTAGACATGAAAGTCAAGCATTAGTATTTAGCTGTATGATGGAGTACTAATATAGATCGGTTATTTATATTATTGTTACGCTGAACAACGGATGAATTGCAAAGAACCCTTGATTTCGTCGATATATGGCGACAATCTAGTTATCTCATTTATTAATAATAATTAAGGTCGATGGCCGTTATGGCGAAACGTATTTTACGCATATTCATGCCAATCATCTTGTTAAGCGGTTTTCTCTGGTTCATGCAGGGTAACGAGCCACTGAGTATAAGTGGCTTATATCATAAGGTCGAATCGGTGGGTTATTGGGCCAGGTTCTACTTCATTGTTTTATATTGTTTTGCCGTCGTTCTATTATTGCCGACACCTGTCTTTACCCTGGCTGGGGGGGCACTGTTTGGACCTATGGCGATACTCTATAGCCTATTTGCCATTTGTCTTGGTTCGAGTCTGGCCTTTCTTATATCCCGTTACCTTAATTCGGATTGGCTTTATCATTTTCATGACAAGCGGCTACAACACGTGATCTCTGGCGTTGATGATGAGGGCTGGCGTTTTATCGCAATGGTTCGCTTATTGCCTTTCATGCCATTTGATCTGATCAATTATGCTCTGGGTCTGACGCGTATAAGTTTTATGCAATATATTATCACCACGACAATCTGTCTGATTCCTGCGATTACCGCTTATTCACTTGTCGGACATCTAGGCGGCACAGCAATACAGGGAAAGGAAGATCTCTGGGACATGGGCATAGTGGCAACACTGTTATTGTTACTGGTTGGCTATTTACCGCGACTTTTGGGATTATTGGGCGTCGGGTTCAATATCCGCTATCACCATCATCAGTTAAGTAAGAGAGAGTAAAGATGAAAACTATTCTATGGTTTATGTTATGCCTGTCACACTGGTCCGTATATGCTGCTGAAGTGTCACGTACTGAACAGGGACGTCAGCTAGTGGCTAATCTTGAATTGGCTGAAGGAAAACATCTCCAGGATGGTGTGGTATTGATGACCCACGGCACTCTGGCCCATGGTCAAATGGAGATCATGACCAGCTTGCAAGGGCTGCTAAAAGAAAGTGGCATTAATTCTCTCAGCATTAATCTAAGTCTGGGGCTGGATGACCGGCATGGCATGTATGATTGTACCGTTTCCCATACACACAAGCACCAGGATGCAATGCAAGAGATCGATGGCTGGTTGGGCTGGCTAAAAAGCCAGCATGCGGGCCCAGTTACCTTGCTCGGACATTCTCGTGGCGGCAATCAGACAGCATGGTATGCCAGTGAACATTCCTCAGCAGCCTTTGATAAAGTGGTCTTGATTGCACCGGCGACCTGGAGTGAGTCGAAAGATATTAAGGGTTATGAGAAACGATACAAAAAGTCCTTAGCCCCGATACTTAAGCAGGCACACAGTCTGCTGAAACAGGGAAAGGGCTCACAGATGATGCCGCATACAGATTTTATCTATTGTGCCGACACCAGTGTCACAGCGGAGGCCTTTGTTAGCTATTATCAACCGGATCCGCGCATGCATACTCCCACATTGTTGAGCAAGATTAACAAACCCGTGATAGTGTTTGCCGGTAGTGAAGACAAGGTAGTGCAGGGCTTGGCTGAGGCGGTAAGACCTCTGGTCGATGGCAAAAAGATACAGTTAGTGGAGATAGATGGTGCAGATCATTTCTTCCGTGATTTATACGCTGAGGAAGTAACCGAAGCCATGATAGAGTTTATGGGACAATAATGCTTGATACCTTACCCTACCTCAGGCAAAGCAGCTTTCCTGCACTGATTCGTGCAGGTGTTGAGATCTTGCAGGTTAATCTTGGTTATCGCTGCAATCAACAATGTGTGCATTGTCATGTTAATGCCGGTCCAAAACGTACAGAACAGATGTCTCTGCAAACCATGCAGACGGTTCTGGACTTTATCGATGCACATAAAATCAAAACACTTGATTTAACCGGTGGCGCACCTGAACTGAACGAAAACTTCCGTTATTTGATCGCTCAAGCGACGGCTCGCGGTGTGAAGGTTATGGACCGCTGTAATCTTACGGTTCTGCTGGAACCGGGGATGGAAGGGCTGGCTGAATTCATGGTTGAACATAAGGTTGAGGTCGTTTCATCCTTACCCTGTTATCTGGAGGAAAACGTCGATGGCCAGCGTGGCAAAGGCGTTTATCAGAAAAGTATTGCAGCATTAAAAATGCTCAATCGTCTTGGATATGCGCAAGAGGGTAGTGAGCTGATACTTAATCTTGTGTATAACCCAACAGGTCCTTTTCTGCCCCCACCACAGAAAGCTCTGGAACAGGATTATCGTCACCGTCTATTTGATGAATATGGTATAAAATTTAACCATCTCTATAGCCTGGCTAATATGCCTATTGCACGATTTGGTAGTAGCTTGTTGTCAAAAAATGGTTTTGACGATTATATGAATCTACTGCGTAACGCCCATCAGGATAGTAATCTTGAGTCAGTAATGTGCCGGGATCTAATCAGCGTGGATTGGCAGGGTTACGTCTATGATTGTGACTTTAACCAAATGCTAAAACTGCCGCTAAGCCTGAAGGATTCTGTAAAGCCTAAATATCACCTTTCTGACTTATATGAGGTAGATCTATCGGGGCAACCAATCGCGGTAATGGAACATTGTTATGGCTGTACTGCCGGGCAGGGAAGTAGTTGTGGCGGAGCACTATTGGACTGATGGTCAGTAGTAGTCGTCCCTATATTCGAAAAAAGATCAGACAGCCGGATTTACAATCCAGATTTCTGGATGCAGAAAATCAACTGTCGATAATTATCCCTACATTGAATGAAACCAGAACGATCACCACTACCCTGATCTCTTTACAAAACTTACGTCTCAGCGGGCATGAAATTATTTTGGTAGATGGTGGAAGTACCGACGATACCCTGTCATTGGCAGAAGGCTTGGTAGATCAGATAATAAGCACAAAGAGTGGCAGGGCAAAGCAAATGAACGCCGGTGCGCGTCATGCCTGGGGCGATACATTACTGTTCTTGCATGCGGATACATTATTGCCTGATGATGGCATCGTGCGGATCAGTAATGCATTGATTAAACGGAAATGGGGCAGGTTTAATATTCGGCTTAGTGGTCGGCACCCCTTGTTTAGAATCATTGAGCGTATGATAAATTGGCGTTCATGCATCAGTGGCATAGCCACCGGTGATCAAGCAATTTTTCTTAGTAAGGCCTTATTTATGGAGCTTGGTGGTTATGCGGACATACCCTTGATGGAAGATATCGAGTTTAGTAAACGGCTCAAGGCCTATGGCCGTCCCGCCTGTATACATTCGCCGGTAATCACCTCTAGTCGCCGCTGGGAAACGAAGGGTATTATAAAAACCGTTATACAGATGTGGCGTTTGCGTTGGGCATTTTATCGCGGCGTTTCTGCGGAACAACTGGCACAAGAGTATTATCCCCAGCGATGAAGTATCGATATCAACATGCCACGATCCTTGTCTTTGCCAAGGCACCTGTTGCTGGTAAAGTAAAAACACGTCTCGTACCTCCACTCAAACCGGAACAGGCCGCCACACTCCATCAAAAACTGTTAAGCCGAACACTCAAGATGGCGACGAAAAAGTCGATTGCTCCAGTTATTCTTTACTGTAGTCCAGATGAAAACCATCCCTTTTTTCAACAATGTAAGCAGACGTATTCCATACAGACGGCTCAACAAGTTGGCAAGGATTTAGGGGCGCGTATGCATCATGCTCTCGATGCTGCGCTGAAGCATAACCGTTATGCCATATTAATCGGCACGGATTGCCCTAGCATGAATACTGAATATCTGGAGGAAGCCATACAGAGATTGCGTTCCGGTAGTGACGTGGTCATCGGGCCGGCTAATGATGGTGGTTATGTATTGATTGGCATGAAAAAAATACATGCAGAATTATTCTCTGACATTGCATGGGGTGAAAATACAGTATTTGGTTCCAGCATGGAAAGAATCATGCAAGCGGGATTACAACTTAGTTTACTAGAAAGCCTGCAAGATATAGATCGACCAGAGGACCTGCATTTTATTAAAGAGATGCGCTAGTTTGTTCTTTTGACGAAAACAAAAATCATTGCCCTGGATTAAGAAATGCATAGCTTTCAAATAGCCGCTCTACCTCATCTTATTCTCAAAGAGGGTGGTATCAATCAACTTCCTCAATTGCTTCTGAATTATGGACGAAGGGTTTTGCTGGTCACGGGTCGGTCATCATTTTGTGATAGTCCAAAGTGGCTAGCTCTGTGCTCACAATTAGAAGAAGAGAAGATTGATTGGATACATTTTCAGGTGTCAGGTGAACCATCACCAAAACTGGTCGATGATGCAGTAAAAAAAATCCATCAAGAACATATTCAAGTCGTCGTTGCCATAGGCGGAGGCAGTGTGCTGGATGCTGCCAAGGCCATCGCCGGTCTCTTACCCTTCGGTAACTCGGTTTTGGATCATCTGGAAGGTGTCGGTAAAGGGATCGAGTATCAGGGCCCATCACTACCTATGATCGCTGTTCCTACTACTGCTGGTACCGGCAGTGAGGCAACCAAAAATGCCGTGTTAAGTGTGCAGGGTGAAAATGGCTACAAAAAATCGTTTCGTCATCACTCTCTGGTTCCAAGAGTGGCTATACTTGACCCAGCACTGCTGGCTTCATGTCCACAACATCTTATTGCCGCACAAGGTATGGACGCCTTTACCCAGTTGTTGGAGTCGTTGGTGTCTACGCGAGCCAATCCATTTTGCGATGCCTTGGCCATGAGTGGACTTAAGGCCTTCAAACAGGGGTTCTGGGCTGCCTGGGAGGGTGGTGACCATATTGCGAGCAAGCATGGCAGAGCTCAAATGCTCTATGCGGCTTACCTGTCCGGTGTCACCCTGGCTCAGGTGGGCTTGGGTTCCGTACATGGTTTGGCCTCGCCTCTGGGAGCCTTTTTCCCGCTTCCCCATGGCCTTGTGTGTGGCACCCTGGTAGCGAAGGCCACCGAACTCAATATCCGGCTTTTACGTCAACGAGAGCCGGCTAATTTGGCATTGGATAAATACGCAGAAGTAGGGCGGTTGCTAACCGATAATTCATTGCTGGATAGAGAGGAAGCCGCTGATCAGCTGGTGACTTTATTGGAAAACTGGACAAAGCGCCTGCAATTACCACGGCTATCTGAGTATGGCGTTACCGAATATGATCTTGAACGCATCGTGGCCAATAGCCGAGGCAATAGTATGTTGACCAACCCACTGGTGTTGAGCGATGACGATATAGCAGAACTGATAAGAGCGAGGTTGTAGTTTATTTAAGAATTTTGTCGAGCTTTTCCCGTAAGGTCCCGTCGGTAAAGGGTTTGGCGATAAACTCCGAGGTTCCCGCCTGAATGGCATCGACAACATTCTCTTTACGATTTTCTGCGGTAATCATCAGAAAGGGGATGTTCTTATAGTTATCATCTGCACGCACAGCCTTGAGCAGCTCCAGTCCATCCATCTTTGGCATATTCCAGTCTGAGACGATTAGGTCGATCTTCTCCTGCTTAAGTACCGATAAGGCCTCAAAACCATCAGCGGCGTCAGATACCTTTTGCAGTCCCACTTTAAACAGTATGCCACGTATCATGGAACGCATGCTTTTAATGTCATCAACCAACAATACGTGTAATTTTGACCAGTCACTCATAAGGTCAAGTCCCTCAGATTTAGTGCCTTATTGTTAGATATCGGCAGTGTGTATGTTTATTTTATCGCAACATTGTAACCAGACTTCAACCAAGGATGCCAGCGCTTATCGGCTCCTTCTTCCTGGTCTAGCTGTAGATACGCGATATTGGCCGCTGCGGCCTCTAATGTTAGCGAAAAGTGCATCAGTTCATCTCTGCGGAATGCATCTACTTCCCACACGTCCCCAGCCCTGGCATTTTCCAGCATGTTGTCCAGATTACCATTGCTGGCCTGGATTCCGTTGATGGCGATCACATTATCGCCAGCTGACAGTCCCGCTACCTGTGCGGGTTCGTCGATAAACACAGTGATGAGTTCAACGCCGAGGCTGGCAGGCTTGTAGCGAGCACCCAGGTTTACAAACTCGGTATTGTGGCTGGGGGCGGTGCCACCTTTGTCACTTTGCCCCTCTGCACTACGCCAACTGAGTTTGATGCCTAATTGGTAAAGCCACTCTGCCAAAGGATATTCCTCCCGACCGTATAGATAGGCATCGAAGAAGGGTTTGAGATCTTCACCACACAACTCACTGGCCAGGCTTTCTATATAGCCTTCTGGGACACCGACGGCGGCTTTGCCATAATCCTGCCAGAGTTTGCGCATTACGTCATCCAGGCAGAGCTTGCCTGCGGTTTGCGTACGTATGCGGGCATCCAGTCCTAGTGCGATGAGCGAACCTTGCGTGTAATAGCTGACGATGGCGTTAGGGGCATTTTCATCCTGTTTGTAGAATTTGGTCCAGGTATCGAAACTGGACTCGGCCACAGTCTGGATGTGACGGCCTGCCCCACGATAGACACGGGTAATTGTCTGCCCTAGCAATAGCAGGTAATCTGCAGGTGTAATACGACCACTGCGTACCAGGCTCAAGTCATCGTAGTAGGCGGTGAATCCTTCAAAGGCCCACAACTGTTGGGTGTGCGTTTCCTGCGTGAGATCATACGGCAGAAACAATTCGGGTTTAATGCGTTTGACGTTCCAGGTGTGGAAGTACTCATGGCTACATAGTCCAAGTAGACTGCGATATTTCTCACCTATTTCCTGCTTACCCACCACAGGCAAGTCAGCACGACTGCATAACAGACTGGTGGAGTTACGGTGTTCCAGGCCACCATATCCCCCGCCGACCACCATCAGCATAAATAGATAGCGCTCCATTTCTGGCAGCTCGCCAAATAATTCGATCTGGCTTTCACAGATGGGCCTCAGGTCCTCACATAGACGCGTCATGTCTGCCTGATGGCGGCCCGTAATGACGATGTCGTGCGGGATCCCTGCGACCTCAAAGCTGGCCAGTGTAAAATCACTCATTTCTACCGGATAGTCGATCAGGGCCTCATAGTTTTCTGCCTGGTAGCTACCAAAGCCATACAACTCTGCCTCTAATCTGGGCATGCCGGTGGCTACTCGCCAGCTGCCGTCGACCTCGCCATTCGGTGGCTGGATATCTACCTGGCAGGGCAGCGTCTCTTGACCCTCTACCTTGATGAAGACGCTGGTACCATTGAAATAGCCATGGGTTTGATCCAAATGGGCAGTCCGTACGGACAGGTCCCAGGCATAGACCTGGTACTCAAGCTTTACAGGGCCGTCGCAGGGGGCGATCTGCCAGCTCGATTTGTCCAGTTTCTGCACGAAGAGAGGTTTGTTATTACATGAGGCAGTGAGTTCAATAACATTCTTGGCAAAGTCACGAATCATGTAACTGCCCGGGATCCAGCAGGCCATACTGATCTTCTGGCCCTGAGGTTCGGGTGAGGTGATAACACATTCAACGGCGAACAGGTGGGCCTTCGGCGATATGGCCCGAATACGATAAAAGATCGAAGGGTGATTCATTAGACAGCCTGTTTAGCGACGTTCAAAGCAGTGCTTCTGCGCCTTATAACGTTGTAATAATTCGATACGCTTAACCATGGCGTCGATACGCTCATACTCACGAGGTTTGTCTATCATCTCGTTTTGCAAGGTATAGAGGTAGGCAGGAGTAAAGAGGAAGGTGCCGGTGAAGATAGCCGCATTGTTTGCCCCGTCAGCATAAAAGTCGGGAGGGATCATGGCTGTTGCCTGGCGGTGCATATCCCCGATTTGCGAGTCCAGATCATAGCAGCTCAATTTGCTGTCACCGGGCTGATGTATTGGCATAACATTTTCTGTGGGTTTCAGGTAATAGTTGCGATCACAGCCGCTCAGTGTCAGCAGCAGACCGAGGAGGGTGAGGTATTTAAGTAGGTTATGTATTTTCATCTATTTCTTTTATTGTGGCATTGGCTGTTTTGTAACACATACAGGGGCGAGGACGCTACTTTTGTGTCAGAAGCTTGTGCATATGACGGTGGGGTATTCCGGCATCCATAAAGACTTCATTGTCAGCGATAAAGCCAAATTGCAGGTAAAACGGCACCGCATGGGTTTGTGCGGAAAGTGTGAGTTTACTCAATCCATTATCCCTGGCGATTTCCATCATTCGCTGCATCAACATGTGACCGATGCCCCTATTTCGGAATGGCTTTAACACAGCCATTCGTCCCAGATGGCCATTGACCAGCATACGCAAGGTACCCACAGGAACGTCATCATCCAGAGCCATAAGTTGCACAGCGGTTTTATCCTCGCCATCCCACTCCAGAACTTCAGGCACCCTCTGTTCCTCAATGAAAACCGCACGGCGTATCAGTGATAAGGCCTCCTCGGCCTCGGTCCAGCTAACACGTTCAATCCGTATCATCGTCATCATCCAGAAAATAGAGATAGCCGAAATTATAGAGCCAACACAGCCATTCAACCTGTGCCGAATGCAAATAATCCTGCAACTTATGCAGACTGAAGTGGCGTTGATCGGCGATGAGTTTTCCCAGCTCAGGCGTCAGTGCGGGGTGTTGTATCTCCTCACCATGAATAAACAGACGAAAGCCCTTATTGTCATTAAAATAGGCAAAACGGGTCTCTTCACTGCGCCAGCATTCACCATAGTCTTGTAACTGGGCGATAAATGCCACTGTGCTCAGTGGCACATCTAATGGTATTGGGCCGACACCTCGCATCGGCTCGGTAATGAAGCCACCAAACCAGCTATCAATGTCCTCATCGGAGGTTGGTATGGCACGAATGACGTCGCGTATGCGTTTACGTGCTTTCAGATCAATTAAGCCAGGGTTCTGAGTCGCAGTGAGATCCGGATCACGATAAAGCTCTTCAGCTACACAAGCGCAGGTAGCATCGACATAGTGTTGCCATAATCCGGTCTTGGCCGGGGCACGAAAACCCACGGAGTAGGTCATGCATTCACCCTGTGCGACACCGTGATGAGGAACATTGGGTGGCAAATAGAGCATATCGCCAGGTTCCAGTAGCCACTCCTGCTCTGCTTTGAAATCGGCCATGATGCGCATGGATATATCGGGGATAAGATCGTCTTCTGTTACGGTTTGTTGCGAGATCTGCCAGTGGCGTTTGCCTTCGGCCTGGAGCAGGAATACATCGTAGTTGTCGGTATGCGGCCCTACTGAACCCTGATCCTCGGCATAGCTCACCATAATGTCATCCAGGCGCCAGGCCGGGATAAAGTTAAACAGCTCAAACAGTTCTGTGACCTCCGGGACGTGGCGGTTTACCTCCTGAACCAACAGGGTCCAGTGACTGGGGGGAAGGGTGCTAAAGAGGGATTCTTTCAGGGGGCCGTGGATCACCTGCCACGGTTCACTGCCATCCTTTTCGATCACCAGACGTGACTCCACCTCTTCTTCCAGAGCCAGTCCACCCAGTTCGTCGGCACTAAAGTGGGGTGTGAAGCCAGGCAGGGCCTGGCGGATAAGTAGGGGTTTCTTTTGCCAGTAGTCGCGCAAGAACTCCTCTGGGCTCATGCCGCCCAGCAAGGTTTCAGGTATGTTCATAGGGTCTCTATTCGATAATAACCAGGGCTTCATCGGGATTCACCGAATCACCCTTGCTGACATTCACTGCCAGTATCTTACCTGAAATAGGGGCTTGTACCTCGGTTTCCATCTTCATCGCTTCGGTAATGAGTACCGGGTCACCAGCAGTAACACGATCACCTTCCTTCACCAGTACATCGACAATCACACCGGGCATGGAGGTCTTAACATGGCCGGGTTCGGTTGCCTTAGGTCGTCCACCGCTACTACGGGGCCGGATGGTTTGAACACCGTTATCACCGTTCGCAGAGGTGGTGATCTCGTCCAGTGTCTCCACCATAATCTCTTCCGGCACACCATCGATGCTGATGTACATAGGACGGGTGCTTGAGGAGCGATGGCCAGAGCCAGTGACCTGCATATGGTAAGTCTCGCCATGCAGTGTGATATTGAATTCTGTGGCGGCTGAGCAATAAGTGGCCTCTGTGCTGCTACCGATGGGAATTAGTGCCTCAGGAACCAGTTTTCCATCGGCACGGTCTTGTAGAAACTGGCGACCTACCTCCGGGAACATGGCAAAGGTCAACACATCCTCTGGGCTTTGGGCCAGGAGGCCAATATTATCGCGCAGTGATTCCATTTCCGGTTCCAGCAGATCTGCCGGGCGGATATCGATGATCTCTTCATTGCCGATGGCCTGTTGGCGTACCAAACGATTGACCTCGCCGGGGGCGCGACCATAACGCCCCTGCAGATAAAGCTTTACTTCATTGGTGATGTTTTTGTAACGCTCACCAGTGAGTACGTTCAGCACCGCCTGGGTACCAACGATCTGAGAGGTAGGGGTTACCAGAGGAGGATAGCCCAGGTCTTCCCGTACCCGCGGGATCTCCTCTAATACCAGATTCATCTTATCCAGCTCACCTTGTTCTTTCAGTTGGTTGGATAGGTTCGAGATCATCCCGCCTGGTACCTGATTAACCTGTACGCGGGTATCTTCACCGGTGAATTCGCTCTCATACTGGTGGTACTTTTTACGGATTTCACGAAAATAGAAACCGATCTCCTGTAATAAAGGCAGATCCAGACCGGTATCATGAGTGGTATCCCGCAGGGCTGCTACCATTGTCTCGGTGGAGGGATGACTGGTACCGCCAGAGAGGGTAGAGATGGCGGTATCGATACCAAAGGCACCATGCTCGATGGCCTTAAGCTGGCACATGGCGGCGAGACCAGATGTAGCATGGGAGTGGAGATGGATAGGTATCTCCAACTCGTTAACCAGAGCCTGCACCAGTTCCGCACTCTGGTGTGGAGTGAGCAGTCCGGCCATATCCTTGATCACCACGCTGTCACAACCCATCGCTGCCAGCTCTTTACCCATAGCGAGGAACTGGGCAATACCGTGAACCGGGCTGGTGGTGTAGCAGATGGCTCCCTGGGCATGTTTTCCCTGCTCTTTTACCGCACTGATAGAAGTCTGCATGTTACGCGTGTCATTGAGGGCATCGAAGATACGAAATACATCCACACCATTGACCGCACAGCGTGTCACAAAGGCCTTTACCACATCATCGGAGTAGTGGCGGTAACCCAGCAGATTCTGACCCCGCAACAGCATCTGTATGCGGGTATTGGGCAGCGCCTGTTTGAGGCGTGTCAGACGTTCCCAGGGATCTTCCTTTAAAAATCTCACACAGGCGTCAAAGGTAGCTCCACCCCAGGCTTCCAGCGACCAGTAGCCTACCTTATCCAGCTTTTCACAGATGGGTAGCATGTCATCGGTACGCATGCGGGTGGCGAGCAGGGACTGATGAGCGTCTCGCAATACCGTGTCGGTAATTTGAATCTTTTTCATACTCTGTTCCTGTTTCTTATATGCCCATATTGGCGGCCAGGGCCGCGGCGATGGCAACGGCAATATCGCGATTATTGCGGCGCACCGAGTAGTGAGTCAGCTGTGGATGGTTTTCCACAAAGGAGGTATTAAAGCGGGCTTTTTGAAAATCTTCGGCCTTCAATATCTCCAGATAGTAGGGAATGGTGGTCTTTACCCCGAATACGCC
>JAOUJT010000296.1 GCA_029883105.1 Gammaproteobacteria bacterium | reverse complement strand
CGACCTTGAGGTCGGCCATCTCTACCATGCCCAGATCCCGGTCCTGCACCAGCAGGCCACCGTTAACACGTTTATAATCCAGACCCGCAACGCGCAGCTTGTCCCACGGGCCACAGCTCAGTACGCGGACGTTCTTTTTCTCTGCTAATACGCGCTGGGCCTCTTCATCTACCGCCGGGGCGATGATCACTTCGACAAACTGACGCTCGATGATCTGCTGAGCAGTATGAGCATCCAGCGGACGGTTGAAGGCGATGATGCCGCCAAAGGCCGAGGTCGGGTCGGTGGCATAGGCGTGGTCGTAGGCGGCGAGGATATCCGGGCCGATGGCAACCCCACAGGGGTTGGCGTGTTTTACGATGACACAGGCTGGCTCATCAAATTGTTTCACGCATTCCAGTGCAGAATCGGTATCGGCGATGTTGTTGAACGATAACTCCTTTCCCTGAATCTGGGTAGCCGTGGCGACGCAGGGTTCAGCCGGATTGCGTTCGACGTAGAAGGCGGCGTTCTGATGAGGGTTCTCGCCGTAACGCATCTCCTGAGCCTTGAGGAATTGACTGGAGTAGGTACGTGGGAAGTGGTCTTTGCACCCATCAGCGTTGATAGCGCCGAGGTAGTTGGCAATGTTGCCATCATAGTTGGCGGTATGCTCAAAGGTTTTTACCGCCAGATCAAAGCGGGTGGCCTGAGACAATGCGTTGCCATTGGCCTGCATTTCTTCTTCGATGCGTTCATAGTCGCTAGGATCAACCACTACAGCGACGTCTTTATGATTCTTTGCCGCAGAGCGCAACATGGTGGGACCACCGATGTCGATATTTTCGATTGCGGTAGGTAGGTCACAATCTGGATTGGCCACCGTTTGTTCGAAGGGATAGAGATTGACCACCACCAGATCGATGGGCTTGATGTCATGCGCGGCCATAATCGCATCATCGGTACCGCGACGTCCCAGCAGACCACCGTGGACCTTGGGGTGTAGGGTTTTGACGCGACCATCCATCATTTCGGGAAAGCCGGTGTAATCGGATATCTCGGTAACGGTGATGCCCTTGTCGGCTAACATCTTCGCGGTGCCACCTGTTGAGATGATTTCAACACCCATGGAATGCAAGGCCCAGGCAAACTCACCGATACCGGATTTATCTGAAACACTGATGAGGGCTCGCTTGATGACGGTCATGGTGACTCCTAAGACTGCTTAATTATTAAGGCCGTATTCTTTTAACTTCTTGCGCAGGGTGCCACGATTGATGCCCAACACATCGGCAGCCTTACTTTGGTTGCCTCGTGTGTAGTCCAGCACAGCTTTCAGCAGTGGTTGTTCTACCTCTCCTAATACCATTTGGTATAGGTTGCCGGTGGCGTGGCCGTCCAGTTCGTCAAAGTAACCGCGCAAGGCGAATTCAATAGCTGTTTGTAAACTAGGATTTTGATTATTGGTTTCTATGCTCATAAAGGATTCAGTTGTTTGTTGCATTGTACTACTCATGCTGCCAAGCCCTCCTTTGCCGACAGTTCGTCGAAAAATATTTTTATCATCTGGATTTGTTCTGCACTGCTCTCGACCAGATTGACGGCTTGGCGGAAAGCTCCACCATGTCGTTGACCCTTGCTGTACCAGGATATATGTTTGCGGGCAACGCGCACGCCACTGTACTCTCCGTAAAATTCATAGAGATTGTACAGGTGCTCCAACAAGGTGGAGCGAACTTCTTCCAATGAAGGTTTTTCCATTTCCGTTCCGGTTTCGAGATAGTGATTCACCTCACGAAATACCCAGGGATTACCCTGAGCCGCGCGGCCGATCATTATGGCATCGGCTCCGGTCGTGTCCAGCACAAATTTGGCCTTTTGGGGACTGGAGATATCACCATTAGCAATCACCGGAATGGTTATATTCTGTTTAACTGCTTGAATGGTTTCGTATTCTGCCTCTCCACGATAGGCATCGGCGCGGGTACGACCATGTATGGCCAGTGCCTGGATGCCATTGGCTTCCGCTATGCGGGCGATGTTGATGGCATTGCGATTGGAACGGTCCCAACCGGTACGGATCTTTAGGGTGACGGGAACATCAACGGCCTCAACGATGCTACGGGTGATCTCATCCACCAGCGCCTCGTTCTGTAACAGAGCTGAACCGGCCTGGACGTTACACACCTTCTTCGCCGGGCAGCCCATATTGATGTCGATGATCTGTGCGCCATGAGCCACATTAAAACGTGCCGCCTCTGCCATTTGCTGTGGATCTGCGCCTGCGATCTGTACCGAGATGGGACCGGGCTCGCCCTCATGATCGATACGACGCAAGGTCTTGTCACTTTTCCACAACAGTGCGTTGGAGGATACCATCTCGGAGATCGCCATACCTGCACCTAATCGCTTACATAACTGGCGGAACGGACGATCCGTGACACCGGCCATGGGAGCGAGAATGACCTTGGAATCTATGTGATAGGGGCCAATCTGCATGATGGGCGGTTCCGACTTGTTTGGGAGCGCATATGATACCCTCACTACAGGTAGTGGATAAAGCCCAAGATGGTGGTAGTTGTCGAGGTTTTGTGAAAATGCCTAGTGGAAGTCGAAGGTAAAGTTTGTCGCATCGGGACCTGGATCCAGAACCTCCAAGACCAGTAAGGCAGACTCTCTGGGGCTCAGCCCAGCCTCCGCCTGGGCGGGATTGGAGAGATATTCAGTGGGCGTAAAACCACGTCGAGCGACCACCTTATCCTGACTGTCGGTAAAGGTCAGGGTGACGATAGGGTAGGGTTGGACGAAGTTGGCCTGGTTCATAAGATTACCATTGATGAGCAATGATTTTTTTACCTTGGGATGAACACGGATGTCCTTATGCTCCAGTGACAGCTTGCTGTAATCCTTACGCAGACTAAAGTCACACTCCATGTGGGCCAGGCCACAGGCCTGTTCAAAGTAGGGTAGTAACACTGGGTATTTAGCTACCAGATCATTGCGTTGGAAATAGGCGAATTGAGCGAGAAAACCGGTTATCAGAATCAGGGTCAGTAAGATACTGAACAAGGCCTTAATGAAGCCCTTGCCATGTCCCGCAGTCTTTACGCGTTTGTCTTTTTTTGACTTTTTGCTTTTCTTCTCTTTTTTCGCTGTTTCTTTTGCTGGCGTGGTGTTCTGATCTTCGTTCGCGCTTACCTGCCCGGCAGGCAAGGTTTCTTCCAGGGTTTCCAGGGCACTGAATACCGTTTCACAATTGCTACAGCGCACCTTACCCTGGGCGGCTCTTAGCTGCTCTGCGGTGATACGGAAGTAGGTACTGCACTCTGGACAATGGGTATACATGTAACGCCTGCTATTTTTTGTATGATTTTCCTTAACTTATCCTATTTTTTCACGCCTTCCAAGCGTACCCAGTCTTCTTTATGGGCGATAGGTGCCATATCAAACCATTGGGCGTATATCTTTTGTAGCTCTTCAGCCTGTTCCTTGAGTATAC
>JAOUJT010000295.1 GCA_029883105.1 Gammaproteobacteria bacterium | reverse complement strand
CCTTCATGTATATTTGTGCATCTCGCAGAACCCCCACAAAGGGCAGATTTAAGGTCTTAAGAAAACGCATCAGGGATTGGTAGACTCGGGTATTGGCCTTTGCTCGATTGGCCACAATACCGAGACGAATATTCAAACTACGCACCTTGCCATCCAGCAACAGATCACGAATAAAATCCGCCGTGGCTCCAATATCTATCGGTGAAGGTTGCACCGGAACCAGAATGGTATCGGCCTGCTGTACCAACTTATATAAAGCATGCCCACCGACACCGGCAGGGGCATCAAAAACGGTACGTTCGTAATCGGGATTATGCATCAGCCAGGTACGCGTGACATTGGGGCGATAGCCTCCATCATCACCTCGCATTCCATTCACCAGCGGCAGATCATCTTTTCGACGATTCAACCACTTCATACTGGAACCCTGCGGATCCAGATCCACCAGTTGAGTTGACGCCGATTGGGCATAATAGGCCGCAAGATTGGTCGCTAGTGTGGTCTTGCCACAGCCACCTTTTGCATTTGCCACCAATATGCGTTGCGCGGGTTTGTCCATGTTATGAGGTTTCTGATCCAAGCATCTAAACAGGTTAGCGGCCTTCTCGCCACAACGTGAAGCCTACAATGCTGTTTTTACAAAACTGCTACACAACACTATCGCTTTTATCTGCTTTAAATCGATAATCGTATAAAACATGCACTTTAAAGCGGCTATCTCCCTACCTCAGTTGTTATTCTTTCGACGCAACTAGAACAGAACCACATCGCGGATTGACAATAATCCAGCAGATCCCTAAAGTAGCGCCACTGCTCAGGTGCCCACGAAGTTCGCTTCAAAGGGTGAAACGGGAAGTCGGTTCAAGTCCGACGCTGCCCCCGCAACGGTAAGCGAGATAAACAGACCATCCAGCCACTGTGTTACAAGCCCTTTGGGCCGACGACATGGGAAGGCGGTCTGCAGGAGAAATCCACTCGTGAGCCCGGAGACCGGCCTGATGCAATACAAGCAATGTTGCGGAGGGCGACATGGGCGGAGCTATATTTATCCCCTCCCCCTCCATCCCTTCTCAAACTGCCAATAATCCAGCGTGCGGGTGTGCGCATAGAACTGTTTGGAAAGAAGATGAAATTCAGAAAATCTATCATGACACTGGCTATCGCCTCTACGATGCAGCCGGTATTCGCTGTTGAAAATACTAATCAAGACGAAATCATTGTTACTGCTACACGTACGGCGCAATCGGTTGATGACACTATGGCTGCGGTCACCGTTATTACCCGTGAAGAGATAGATGCATCTATGGCCACAACTCTACCGGAACTTTTGTCGGGCTATCCAGGGATCGACTTTGCCATTGCCGGCGGCACAGGAAAAGATACCCAACTCTTTATCCGTGGCACCAATGATGGCCACAGTCTGATATTGATAGATGGGGTACAGGTAGGCTCAGCCACCACCGGTGACTCCAACATACAACACATCCCTCTGGAGCAGGTCGAGCGCATCGAAATTGTTCGCGGTACACGTTCCAGTCTATATGGCTCAGAGGCAATCGGTGGCGTGATACACATATTCACTCGTCCGGGAAGCGAGACATTAAAGCTATATGCAAACCTAGAGGCTGGCAGCGCAGCGCATAGAAATCTTTCCGCCGGCCTGTCCAACAAACAGGGAAGCACTCGCTATCAATTAAGCCTTAGCAAACTAGAGACGGATGGCATTCATGCCAGAGCTGACAAAAATCTGGACCTGGATGGTTACGTCAGCGACTCCATGTCTCTGGGCACCGATACCCGTATAAGCAACAGCGCCAGGTTACAACTGAATCTGTTACAGACAGAGGGGCGTAACTGGTATGACGGTACCACTGCTAGCAAGGACTACTATACCGACTTCGTACAGAACACCCTGTCAGCAAACTATCAGCATGCCATAAGCGATAACTGGAACAGTAAGCTGAGCCTCGGCCAACATAAGACGAATAAAGACGCCTTTACTGATGATGTGGAAGGCTCAAAATATGTTACTTCACGCCGTTCCGTTAACTGGCAAAATGACATTGCCATAAGCGACGCTAGCCTCCTGACTGTCGGCTTGGATACCAAGGTTGAAGACATCACCAGCAAGTCAACCGACAGTTACCCAACCAAGCAGCGTGATGTAACGGGTGTTTTTATACAGGAGCAGTTCCAAACCTCGCTAATAGATATCAATGCCAGCATCCGTAGTGATCAGTACTCAGATTTTGGAACTCATAGCACAGGCAGTCTCACCATGGGCAAGGCACTGAACAGTGCACTACGCGGATTTGTAAGTTACGGCACCGCCTTCAAGGCCCCAACCATGAACCAGCTCTTCAGCAGTGTCGGCAATCAGGATCTGAAACCGGAAGAGGCATCCTCTACGGAACTTGGACTCAACCATCGCTCAGGGACATCCAAAACAGAGCTGTCTCTATACCAAACGGATATTAAAAATCTTATAGAGTATGACAGCGGCCCAAAGACCTATATACAGACCGAACAGGCCAATATCCAGGGCATGGAATTCGGCTACTCCAACAAGCTCGGCCAATGGGGACTGGGGCTCTCTGCCAGTCTGATCAATCCACGTAATAGCGCTACGCAAACGATCCTGAGACGTCGCGCCCAGGCGAGTTACAAACTTGACCTGAGCCGCCAGTTTTCCAGGACCAGTGTAAGCATTAGCCTGTTGCACCAGGGTGAACGTTATGATGACGCAGACAACACAACGCTACTGGAAGCCTATAGCCTGATCAACTTACGCGGTAGCTTCCGTATATCCAGAAATATGGCCCTGCATGCCAGAATAGATAATCTGACGGACCAGCAGTATCAGATCCGTTCCGACTATTACACGCAAGGTACCAGCGGCTACCTCGGCATAAACTATAAGATGTAATGTTATGACAGAAAGAACAGGGACACGGCTTGGCCTTATGACTTTTTTGGTCGTATCGGCTTCCGTGCACCTGTTACTTCTCTACCCATACACTTCCAACACTGTTTACATCGTGGATCAAAGCCTGGCAAGGATGGAAATCGCCCTGGTAGAGCACAAAAATGAACCCGCCCCCATAGCTGAAGCTGAAGAACATAAAGCCGTGATAAAGCAGGCTATCGAAAAATCCGTCGCTAAGCAAAAAACCACATCCAGCAAAGCTTCATCACCGCAGGCTGCCCGCTCAGAGATCCAGAAACAGATACAAACCCGTTTGGCAGAACATTTTCATTACCCTTTGATGGCAAAACGCTATGGCTATCAGGGCACAGTAACTTTAAGTTTTCATATCAAATCAAATGGAACTCTGGAAGGTATCCAGATTGCACAAAGCTCTGGCCATGGAATCCTTGATCGCTCCGCAGTTACGGCCCTATTAAAGGTCTACCGACTGAAAAATATCGAGCAGTGGCTGAATGGGAATGGCATGAATATGACCTTACCCGTACGCTACCAACTATA
>JAOUJT010000294.1 GCA_029883105.1 Gammaproteobacteria bacterium | reverse complement strand
CTGTGGAAGACGACTCCAAGGAGAAATTCTATTGTCTCTCCATGTTCCCCTACCCATCGGGTCGGTTACATATGGGCCATGTGCGCAACTACACCATTGGTGATGTGATCAGCCGTTACCAGCGTATGCAAGGTAAGAGTGTGCTGCAGCCTATGGGCTGGGATGCCTTCGGTCTACCGGCAGAGAATGCGGCGATCAAGAATAATGTACCTCCGGCCAAGTGGACCTACGAAAATATCGATTACATGCGTGAGCAATTGAAACGTCTGGGCTTCGGTTACGACTGGTCACGTGAGTTGGCCACCTGTACCCCCGAGTACTACAAGTGGGAACAGTGGTTGTTTACCCGCTTGTTCGAAAAGGGCCTGGTCTACAAGAAGACTGCACCGGTGAACTGGTGCCCCAATGACCTTACCGTACTGGCCAATGAGCAGGTCATCGATGGTTGTTGCTGGCGTTGTGATACGCAGGTAGAGCGCAAGGAGATCCCGCAATATTTTATGCGTATCACCGACTATGCGGATGAATTATTGAGTGGCCTGGATCAGTTGCAGGGATGGCCGGAGCAGGTCCGTACCATGCAGAAAAACTGGATCGGTCGCTCCGAAGGCTGTGAGGTTCACTTTGGTCTGGCTGAGGGCAGTGAGCCTTTGAAAGTATTCACCACACGCCCCGATACCCTGATGGGGGTGACCTATGTGGCTGTGGCGGCGGAGCACCCGCTGGCACTAAGTGGCGCGGTCAACAACCCTGAACTGCTGGCTTTTATCGACGAGTGCAAGCATCAGGAGACTGGCGAAGCGGCGATGGAGACCATGGAGAAGAAGGGCATGGATACCGGTCTCAAGGCCACCCATCCCATTAGCGGTGAACAGGTGCCTGTGTTTGTGGCCAATTTCGTGCTCATGGGTTATGGCGAAGGCGCGGTGATGGCGGTGCCGGCCCACGACCAACGCGACTGGGAGTTTGCAAACAGGTACGGTATTGCCATCACCCAGGTGATTCGCCCCGCCGACGACAGTGAGATCGATCTGTCCAAGGCTGCCTATACCGACAAGGGTGTGCTAGTAAACTCCGGCGAGTTTAGCGGTAAGAGTTCAAAAGACGCCATGGCTGAGATTACCGATTACCTTAGTGATGCCAACAAGGGCTGCAAGCGGGTCAATTATCGCCTGCGCGACTGGGGCGTATCCCGCCAGCGTTACTGGGGCTGTCCCATCCCAATGATCAACTGTCCCAGCTGTGGCGAAGTGGCGGTGCCAGAGGATCAGCTGCCTGTGGTGCTCCCCGAGGATATCGAGTTTGATGGTGTGGGTTCGCCGATCAAGAAGATGCCCGAATTCTATGAGACCGCTTGTCCCAAGTGTGGTGGTGCGGCGCATCGCGAAACCGATACCTTCGACACCTTTATGGAATCCTCCTGGTACTACGCCCGTTTTGCCAGTGCTGGAAATGATTCGGCGATGCTGGATGAGCGTGCCAAATACTGGCTAGGTGTCGATCAATATGTGGGGGGCATCGAACATGCCATCCTGCATTTGCTCTATTCCCGTTTCTTCCATAAATTGATGCGCGATGAAGGGCTGGTGGACTCTGATGAGCCTTTCCACAACCTGCTCACCCAGGGCATGGTGTTAAAAGATGGTAGCAAGATGTCCAAGTCCAAGGGCAATACCGTCGACCCGCAACAGCTGATAGAGAAGTACGGTGCGGATACCGCGCGCCTGTTTATGATGTTTGCCGCGCCACCGGAACAATCACTGGAATGGAACGATGCCGGTGTAGATGGTGCCTTCCGTTTCCTTAAGCGTGTCTGGCACTTTGGTCATGAAAATGCAGAGGCCTTGAAGGTTAATAGTTTTGACTGGTCCAGGGCTGGGGATGATATCAAGGCGGCACGCCGCGAGATCCACGAACTGCTAAAGCAGGCCATCGTCGACTTTAACAAGTATCAATTTAATACTGTAGTGGCCGCCTGCATGAAGATGATGAATACCCTTTCTGACAGCAAGTTGGCTAAGGCCAGTGAAGCAGGAAGAGATGCTCTATGGACAGAAGGGTTCTCCATTCTCTTGCGTCTGTTATCACCCATTGCCCCGCACATCAGTGATGCGATGTGGAAGGGCCTGGCTTATGGCGACGATATCCTTAACGCCAGCTGGCCGGAAGTCGACGAGTCGGCTTTGGTGCGTGACTCTATCGAGATGGTGATACAGGTCAATGGTAAGCTGCGAGGAAAGATTGAGGTGGCGGCCGGTGCAGACAAGAGCAGCATCGAAGAGCTGGCGCGTACTGAAGAGAATGTGGCGCGCTTTATCGAGGGCAAGGCTGTGGTGAAGGTGATTGTGGTGCCAGGCAAACTGGTGAATATCGTGGTGAAGGGCTAGGCATGGCAACGGACAGGGGTAAAGCTGGGCAATATATATGGGTGTTGGCGTTGAGCATATTGCTAAGCGCCTGTGGCTTTCACTTGCGTGGCACCGTCGTGCTGCCCGCCAGTATGGCCAACACCTATGTGGATGGAGAGCGCTACCCGGATCTGACCCGCGCGCTACGTGATCAATTACAGGGTTCGAATGTTCGTCTGGTAGAGAGTGCCAGTAATGCCACGGCGCGGATACGTCTGCTGAGCGCGACTCGCAGTCGACGTATCCTTTCGGTGGATGCCAATGGTCAGGCCAATGCCTATGAACTCATCTATCAGGTTAGTTTTGAGTTGCTGGACGCAGAAGGGGGGATCTTATTACCCTCGCAAAGTCTGGTTCGTAGTCGTGATCTGAATGTCAGTGGTGACAATCTGTTGGGTAAAAGCAGTGAGGAAGAGCAGATCTACGACTCCCTATTGCTCTCCATGGCCAGTGCCATCCTGCAGCGCATCCAATACAGTCGCCAGGACTCTACCCAGTGAAGCTGGATGCGCGCAGTCTGTCAATGCAGTTAAAAAAGGGTCTGGCGCCTGTTTATCTGGTGTCGGGCGATGACCCCCTGCTGGTGATGGAGACGGTGGATAGCATACGTAGCGCCGCCCGTGCGCAGGGTTTTAGCGAGCGAGAGGTCTTGCACGTAGAGCGAGGCTTTGATTGGGCCAGTCTGGCCGCCTCTTCCAGTAACCTCTCGCTGTTTGCCGAGCAACGCATCCTCGAATTGCGTCTGCCGACGGGCAAACCGGGTGATGCCGGCAGCAAAGCACTGGTGGCCTATGCCGAAGATGCCCCGGCGGAAAATCTGTTGATTGTGATCACAGCTAAACTGGATCAGGCGCAGCAACGTAGTAAGTGGTTCAAGGCCCTGGATAAGCAGGGGGTCTTTATTCCCCTCTGGCCGCCCACGGTGCAGCAATTGCCGGGCTGGATTCGTCAGCGTATGCAGAGCAAGGATCTACAGCCGGATGACATGGCGGTAAGTTTGTTGGCGGACCGGATTGAAGGCAATCTGATGGCGGCAGAACAGGAGATGGAAAAGCTTCTGTTGTTACATCAGGCTGGTCCCATCACGGCAGAACAGGTGGCGG
>JAOUJT010000293.1 GCA_029883105.1 Gammaproteobacteria bacterium | reverse complement strand
ACCATTGCTTTAAATCCAAATACCACAGCAGTGCAACAGGCTGTGGAGGCAGAACTGAAGGAAATGCTACGCAGCACCTCGTCACCCGGTGGTACCGTTTTGCTCTCAAAGCTCAATGAAGCAGTGTCAGCAGCAACAGGTGAGATTGATCATGCGATATCCGATCCCGTAACAGATGTTACCCACACCATTAATCAGATCCCTACACTGGGCACGATCACCTGGTTAGCATTATGAGTCGTACTGCAGACGACTACCTGGTCCTTCTTCAGCAGCTGCTGCCCCCCGGCAGACTTTGGACGTCACTGTGCCGTCCCGGTAGTCAGTTTAATAATTTGCTGTTATCTATGGCCGATGAGTTCGCTCGTGTCGACGGGCGTTCCGAGCAGCTGCTTAATGAATTTCATCCACAGCTAATGTCAGAGATGCTCACCGATTGGGAAACATTCGTGGGCCTGCCTGAGTGCGGTGTGTCTGGCCAAACCACGCAGCAGCGACGTAATGCCTTGCAAGCCAAACTGGCCTTGTTGGTGATAACCGTGCTCAGTACTTCATTGATATAGCGGCCATCCTCGGCTACACCGTCACCATCACCGAAGTGCCGCCTTATGCCTACCAGGTCAATGCCCCTGAAACCACAATCATCGAATCCACCTGTGAGAGTCCGTGCACCGATCCCCTTCGAGTATGGGGCAACGATGATCTGGAGTGTGCACTGAAGAAGATCAACCCGGCCCATCTAAACCAAAGCTTTACCTACGGAGCCTAATCATGCAAAGAGTCGATACCACTACAGCAATTGGAGCGTTACCAAGTGATGAACCTGGCGGCACACCAGGCTTTTTCACCAAGGGTGATCCAGGGCAAGGTGTGAACGCCACCATACCCGGACAGGATTGGTATAACTCCATCCAGGAAGAGCTTGCTTACATCGTAGAGTCGCAAGGTGGTGTGTTAGATAAAGCAAAAAAGACTCAGCTTTACACCTACATACTCAATCTCATTGTTAACAGTACGCACATGGCTCAACAGTTCCTTGCGCATGAGGCGGTGGTGCCTGATATGACTGTAGTAGTAGATGCAGGTGTTGTTGGTATTAATACAGGTTCTGGCCGGGTATATAAAAGTCAGCAGGCTAGTGGCACGATCACCGCGCCGACTACTAATCCTCGCCGAGATTTGATCGAAATAAACGGCATAACCGGCACACTCAATATTGTTACCGGTACTGAGGCCGGGTCACCATCAGCTCCAAATGTTACACCCGGCTCAATAGTCGTAGGTTATATAACATTGACTGTCGGTATGACAGAGATATCTAATCAAAACATTACAGATCTTCGGGCAGCTATAAATAATGATGCACATACTGTGCGAGGCATGCCAATAGAAGAAATTCAGAATAACTTCTCCCCGCCAGCCGCAACAGATTTAAACACATTGAAACAGTCGGGCTTTTATCGACTGGAGTCTGGTAATACGAATGCTCCATCTGCGACGGATTATGGTCAGTTGATAGTTTGTCATGGTGGCGGCGACACCATATTGCAAATTGTGACGGATTTTGGCGGCGGTGACAGTAGTGAGATCTATTTTAGAAACGGCAATCCATCTGATGTAGGTGGTTCAGGGGATTGGTCGCCTTGGCACAAAATTCACCATAATGACAATGCGATGGTGTGTAATGTTGCCGCTCCGGCCACCCCTCTTGCCAATACGATTTATAAGGATAATATCGTCAAATCGAAGTGTAGTATTTACACTCCTTCAGGGACGCCAACCATTGTTGAGGATTTTAATGTTAGCAGCTTAACGGATATAGGAGTTGGTCAGATACAGATTAACTTTGCTACGCTCTTACCTAGCGCTAACTATTCTGTATCTGGAATAGGCAATACCACAGCACCATACAGAACAGCCTTTAACAATGAGACTTTAGCATATGTAAGAGTATATTTATACAATGACAGTGACGCCCTTGTGGATGCAGCTTCCACGTGGACAATTGTTTAAAGGATAATTGATATGAAAATAGTTGTATTTAGCTTGCCGCAAGAAGGGTGTGTAATTTTATATCCAAATTATAATGCTCGTGAGAAAAAACTAGAAGCTGAGGCGGTTTTTAATGAAGACGGAAGCATGAAAACTGATGCAGTATATCGCACCGAAACAGACGATGAGGTTTTACAACGTGTTATAGATAGAGACATTCCTTCTAACGCACAGCACATCACCACCTGTACAGAGGCCGACTTACCTTATAGTGGGTGGACTCCAGAACGTAAAACACGCACCGTGGCTATGCGTAACAGTTGGATTAATCCGCCCGACACAACCAGTCCACCTGTGGTAGATATGAACAAAGCCCGTAATGGCAAGCTCGAAGAGTACAAAGCCAAACGCTTACCTGTGCTGGAAGATTTAGATTTGGCAGTTATGAAAGCTGATGAATCAGGCGACACAGCTAAGAAGGCTTCCATTGTTCTGGAAAAACAAAAGTTACGTGACCTACCTTCTGACTGTTTAGCCGCTATGGAAGCAATCACAGATGCGGAAGTATTAGATAACTATGATCCGGTGCTAGATATCGTTATCAACATGCCGGTGTTCTAAATAAAAGATGAGGGCGACTGAGCAGAGGGGTAACTCTGTTCAGACCCGCAAACGGTGAGAGAACCACCGTGAGCAGCAAGGCCCCCAGCCACGTCGACGCGGCACGGGGACTCTATCATAAAAATGTTAATAATGAGAGATGCTCACAATGGCTAAACCAATTATCCCCTGGATGGGCGGCAAGTCCCGCCTGGCCAAGCACATACTGCCCCTGTTCCCGGACCACAAGTGTTACGTGGAATTATTCGCCGGAGGGGCTGCGCTCTTTTACAAAAAGGAACCCGTCAAAGTCGAGGTGCTCAACGACCTCAACGGCGAACTGGTGAACCTCTACCGTGTGGCCAAGCATCACCTAGAGGAGTTTGTACACCAGTTTAACTTCGCCCTGGCATCGCGTCAGATGTACGAATGGGAAAAGATGAAGGTCCCCGAAACCCTCACAGATATCCAGCGTGCTGCCCGGTTCTACTACCTGCAGAAGCTGGCCTTCGGTGGCAAGGTGTCAGGCCAGACCTACGGTACCGCGACCACAGCACCGCCCAAGCTGCGCCTAGCTGACGTAGGGGCCGAATTATCAGAGTCCTGGCAGCGCCTGATCAACACCAACATTGAACACCTCGACTGGCAGAAATGCTTTACCAAATACGACCGCCCACATACCTTCATATATATGGACCCACCGTACTGGAATACAGCAGGCTATGGCGTGGACTTCGGCATGGAGCAATATGAGAAGATGGCCATGCTAATGAGCGCAATGAAAGGCAAGGCCATCGTCTCGATAAACGACCACCCGGACATGCGCCAGGTCTTCCATAACTTCCGTATCAAATCGGTGCCCGTAACCTACTCGGTAGGAGGGGGTAATAAGCAGGTAAAGCGCAAGGAGTTGATCATTAGAAGCT
>JAOUJT010000292.1 GCA_029883105.1 Gammaproteobacteria bacterium | reverse complement strand
ACCGCTCACCGTCTCCATTACCGCCGACTTCATGCCTTCGTAGTTTTCCTCTCCGGCCAGTTCCTGGATCTGTTCTGAACCCAGATTGGAGGTCATGATGATAACGGTGTTGCGGAAGTCCACCGTGCGTCCCTGGCCATCAGTGAGACGCCCATCATCCAACACCTGCAAGAGGATGTTAAAGACATCGGGGTGGGCCTTCTCCACCTCGTCCATGAGGATCACGGAATAGGGTTTGCGACGTACGGCCTCGGTAAGATAACCGCCCTCTTCATAGCCCACATAGCCGGGAGGCGCACCGATCAGGCGTGCCACCGAATGCTTCTCCATGAACTCTGACATATCGATACGCACCATCGCCTCTTCGGTATCGTAGAGGAATTCGGCCAGGGCCTTGGTCAGTTCGGTCTTGCCCACCCCGGTAGGACCGAGAAAGAGGAAGGAACCGTTGGGACGATCGGGATCAGACAGGCCGGCACGGGAACGACGGATGGCATCGGACACTGCCTTCATCGCCTCTTGCTGACCGATCACACGGCTGCCCAGTGACTCTTCCATACGCAACAACTTGTCGCGCTCACCTTCCAGCATCTTTGTCACCGGTATGCCGGTCCACTTGGAGACCACCTCGGCGATCTCTTCCTCTGTGACCTTGTTCTTCAGCAACTGGTTCTCTTGCAATTCGACCTGATCCGCCATCAGTAGCGACTTTTCCAGGTCCGGGATACGACCGTATTGCAGTTCGGACATACGCTGCAGATCACCGGCGCGGCGCGCGGTTTCCAATTCTAGATTGGCGCGTTCAAGCTCCTCCTTGATGTGCTGAGTACCTTGCAGCACAGCCTTTTCCGAGGTCCAGATCTCTTCCAGATCCGAGTATTCACGATCCAGGGATTCGATCTCTTGCTCTAACCTTTTCAGCCGCTCACGTGAGGCCTCGTCGGTCTCCTTGTTCAATGCCTCGCGTTCTATCTTCAACTGGATCAGACGCCGATCCATCTTGTCCATCTGTTCCGGCTTGGAGTCGATCTCCATACGCAAACGGCTACTGGCCTCATCGATCAGATCGATGGCCTTGTCCGGCAACTGCCGATCGGTGATGTAACGGTGTGAAAGCATGGCCGCAGAGACGATGGCGGGATCGGTGATGTCTATGCCGTGATGCACCTCATACTTGCCCTTCAGCCCACGCAGGATGGCGATGGTATCTTCCACGCTCGGTTCATCTACCAACACCTTCTGGAAACGTCGCTCCAGCGCTGCGTCTTTTTCTATATATTGGCGATACTCGTCCAGAGTGGTGGCACCGACACAATGCAGCTCGCCACGGGCCAGCGCTGGCTTGAGCATATTGCCCGCATCCATCGCCCCTTCGGCCTTACCGGCCCCCACCATGGTATGGATCTCATCGATAAAGAGGATGATCTGACCTTCCTGTTTCGCCAGATCGTTGATCACCGACTTAAGACGCTCTTCAAACTCGCCACGGAACTTGGCCCCCGCCAGCAGAGTACCGAAATCCAGTGAGAGGATGCGTTTATTCTTCAGACCTTCCGGTACTTCACCGTTGACGATACGCTGGGCCAGCCCCTCGATGATGGCGGTCTTGCCCACCCCCGGTTCACCGATGAGAACAGGATTGTTCTTGGTGCGACGCTGCAAGACCTGGATGGTACGACGGATCTCATCATCACGCCCGATCACCGGGTCCAGCTTGCCCTGCTCTGCGCGCTCGGTAAGATCGATGGTATATTTTTCCAATGCCTGCCTATTCTCTTCGGCATTGGGATCATTCACATTCTGACCACCACGCACATTGTCGATGGCCTGTTCGATGGCCTGCTTGTTACCGCCATTGGCCTTTAGCAGTTCACCGCTTTTGCCCTTGTCTTCTATCACCGCCAGGATAAATAATTCACTGGAGATATACTGGTCCTGACGCTGCTGTGCCAGCTTATCCGACAGGTTGAGCAGACGTGCCATGTCGTTAGACAGGTGCACCTCACCCGCCGAACCTTCCACCGATGCCAGGTGCTCCAGTGCCTCGCCCAGCTGCGAGCGCAGGCCGTTGACATTGACCCCGGCTTGACTCAACAGATGGCGCACACTACCGCCCTCCTGATCCAGCAGCGCAGTCAAAAGATGCAGGGGTTCTATAAACTGATGATCGCGACCGACCGCCAGACTCTGCGCGTCGGCGATAGCCATTTGCAGCTTGGTGGTTAACTTATCCATACGCATTGGATAACGACTCCCAATAGTTGTTTCGAATTACCTAAACAATGGGGGGCAATGGTGTGGATTTCAAGCCGATTCGTTTGCGCCAGGTTGATAACGTTTGACAGGATAGGGATACATGATACTCAGCGGCATACTCTTACCCGGCATGGTAACGATCCGGGCATGTTTACGATTGAACTCCCGGGCATGGGCCAGACCACAGGCATGTGCGATCTTGTCCACCTCCACATTCATCCAATGAGCATAGCCGGCTACCCGTTTGGACTTGTTCGCCACCACCAGACCCTTTTGCAGGCGTTTGTTATGCGTGGTGATACCGGTGGGACAGGTGTCCATATGGCACTGTAGTGATTGGATGCAGCCCAGAGAGAACATAAAACCACGTGCCGAGACGGCAAAATCTGCGCCGGTACACATGGCCCAGGCGACATTAGCCGAGGTCACCAGCTTGCCTGAGGCAATCACCTTCACTCGCTCTCTCAGGTCATACTCGATGAGATTATCCACCAATATGGGCAACGATTCGGATAGAGGCAGGCCCACATGGTCGGCGAGGATCTGCGGCGCGGCACCGGAGCCACCATCACCGCCATCTACGGTGATAAAGTCCGGCGCACTGTCGATGCCACGCTGATGGATCGCCTCGAACAGCATGCGTGGATAGTCATCGCTGCCCAAAACCGTTTTAATGCCCACCGGCTTACCGGTGATCTCACGTACCCGTTCGATCATATCCAGCAGATCTTCGGGATTGTTGACCTCCAGATGCCTGCCGGGACTGGATGAGATCACCCCTTTGGGTATGCCACGTATTCCGGCGATCTCGGCGGTTACCTTGATCGCAGGCAGAACACCGCCTTTACCCGGCTTGGCCCCCTGCGCCAATTTGATCTCGAAAGCACGTACATTTTCATGTCCGGCCACTTCGCTTAATTTACTCTTACTAAGGTGACCGCCACTGTCGCGCACGCCATATTTGGCGGTACCTATCTGAAAAATGATATCGCCACCACCTTCCAGGTGGTAGGTCGACAATCCTCCTTCGCCGGTGTTCATCCAGACATTGGCCTCGGCCGCACCTTTGGATAGGGCTCTGACGGCAGGTTTAGAGATGGCACCAAAGCTCATACCGGAGATATTAAAGATGTTCTTCGCTTCAAAGGGTTTCACACATCCTGAACCAATAATGCATGAAGGTGCAGGTTCGGTGTACTCCTCCAGCGGCGGATAGGGAGAGTTAACGAACAGGATTGTACCTGGATCCCTCAGGTCATTGGTGGAACCGAAACCGATC
>JAOUJT010000291.1 GCA_029883105.1 Gammaproteobacteria bacterium | reverse complement strand
TAAAACGCATTACCGATATGAACCATTTGATTGCCAGCTCGGCGGAAGAACAGAACGCCGTTGCCGATGAGATCAATCGCAATGTAACGGTGATAAGTGACATCGCCAATGAAACCGCCGATGGTTCAAACCATGTGGCCAGCGCCTCGGAACAGTTGGCACATCTGGCCACCGAACTGCAAGCACAGGTGACACAGTTTAAATTATAAGCGCTGGGCCAAGCTGTGGGTACAGCTTGGCCCGTCTCTCCCCAGAGGAAACCGTGCACTGCGTAAGCGCTAGAATCTCTGTGCTAAATCATCAACCTCGATCCCCATCCCCTCTATGTCCTAATCACAACGATCTGCACCTTCAATAACACAACAAATACGGCATGTGTTTAAAAATAATGATTAAAGCAAGACCTGGAACTGCGATTTTTGTCAGTACAGTAGATGGTGATAGTGGAGCGATATATTTGTTACAACAATGTTAAATTAGTGACAATATTAGAATTAGGTTAAATAATCGAACGATAAAGCCGATATAAGCCCCTTAGATTTTTATACCTATTTATAGATAAATTGCGAAGCACCAACGACCTAACACTTCCATAAGTTTATTGAGAAATCCATTAATGAATATCCGTAACAAGATGCTTCTGGGCTCGACCGTTCTTACCATAGTACCAATCATGATTGTCAGCATCGTGCTCTACTTTGTGGCTACGAACACCGCCAGTGAAGCCATTGACGATCAAGTGCACAGTCGCCTTACCGCCATGCGAGATGCAAAAAAGGCCCATGTGGAAGACTACTTCAATACCATGCAAAATCAGGCTCGGACCTTCGCAAATAACAAGATTATTATCGATGCCATGCGCGAATTCCGCGCCGCCTTCGCAGGCACCGATGTGTCGTACAAGATGACGGCTGAAAAGTACGCTGCGATGGAACAATTCTACGCGGAACAATTCGGTAACCAGTATGAAAGTGTCAACAAAGGACGGTCGATAAACAGCAAGGCTGTTCTGGATTCCATTGGCAATACCGGCCAGCTATTGCAGCATATCTTTCTGGCACGTAATGATCAGCCTCTGGGCAGCAAGCATAAATTTATTGGCCCAAAGGATAATTCCGACTACACCTACACCCATGGTCAATACCATCCCTCGATCCGCTACTACCTGGAACAGTTTGGCTACTACGATATTTTCCTGGTAGATAAGGATACCGGCCAGGTAGTCTATAGCGTATTCAAGGAAGTCGATTTTGCCACCTCATTAATCGATGGGCCCTTCGCAAACTCCGGCCTGGCTCGCGCCTTCAAGGCAATGCAAAATGCCGAAGCGGGTCGTTTCCACATCGAAGATTTCTCACCCTACACGCCCTCTTATGATGCCCAGGCGGCGTTTATCTCTACCCCGGTCTACGACATGGGCGAGCAAACCGGGGTCTTGATCTTCCAACTACCCATTGATCGTATTCGTACGGTAATGACCTATGATGGCAAGTGGCAGGATGCCGGTATGGGTGAGTCTGGCGAGACCTATCTGGTGGGTACAGATCTCAAAGCCCGTAGTATCAGCCGCTTCCTGATTGAAGATAAGGCCGCATATCTTGAAGCATTGAAGGCAAGCGGTACATCTGCTGAATTGATAAAGGAGATCAGTATTCGGGAATCCAATGTCGGTCTGCAGAGTATCGATACCAGCTCGGCAAAGGCCGCAATTTCCGGTAAAAGCGGGGTGGCAGACATTCTCGACTACCGAGGCGTCGAGGTGCTCTCTGCCTACGCACCACTAAACATTCCTGGAGTCAACTGGGGTATCCTCAGTGAGCTGGATATGGAAGAGGCCCATCGAGCTGATGTCGCCCTGGGTAATACCATGCGTATGACCTCCGCGATCGTGGCAGTAGTAATTATCGCTATCGCCGTAGCCCTGGCCATATTATTCGCCACCAGCATGACCCGCCCTATTCAGCGTATGAGTAATACGGTAAATGAGATCGCAGAAAATGCGGATCTCACCTTGCGTGTAGACATCAAAAGTAAGGATGAATTAGGCACTATTGCTACCTCCTTAAACCACATGCTGGATCGCTTCGCTTCCAGTTTAGGCCAGGTCTCCGGTGCCACCGCGCAGCTGGCCTCGGCGGCCGAAGAGATGTCCGCCATTACCACCCAAACCACCGAAGGCACACAACGCCAGCAGGTGGAAACCAGTAATGTCGCTACCGCTATGAACGAAATGACCGCAACGGTACAGGAGGTGGCACGTAACGCCACCGATGCTTCCGAAGCCGCCAACTATGCCGAACAACAAACCCGTACCGGTGATGAGGTGGTTAAACGTGCCATTGGCTCGATCAATAAACTGGCCTCTGAAGTTGAAGGCGCAGTTGTGGTTATCCATAAACTGGAAAGTGACAGTCATAACATCGGTGCCGTGGTGAATGTGATTACCGAGATTGCCGAACAGACCAACCTGCTGGCCTTGAACGCCGCCATCGAGGCGGCCCGTGCCGGAGAACAGGGCCGGGGTTTTGCCGTGGTGGCCGACGAGGTGCGTACCCTGGCCTCGCGTACACAACAATCAACGGAAGAAATTCGCGCGATGGTTGAATCTCTACAAGCCGCATCCAAGGGTGCCGCCGACGTGATGAATCATAGTAAAAATTACGCCAGTGAAACGGTTCAGCTGGCGCAAGAGGCCGGTAGCTCACTGTCGTCCATCGCCGAAGCGGTAAAACGCATTACCGATATGAACCATTTGATTGCCAGCTCGGCGGAGGAACAGAACGCCGTTGCCGATGAGATCAATCGCAATGTAACGGTGATAAGTGACATCGCCAATGAAACCGCCGATGGTTCAAACCATGTGGCCAGCGCCTCGGAACAGTTGGCACATCTGGCCACCGAACTGCAAGCACAAGTAACGCAGTTTAAACTATAGCCATATCTGGCCAGTCTCTTCGGGCTGGCCAAATCGCCTTACTTTGTAACAAAAGGCTATTCACAATAATCCGCCTGCATGTTGAAGATAAAAATGTTTTGACCGAAACGTCGATTCTGTTAAATGTTTGGCAATATTGAATATTAGCATTGTCTTATTTACCTGGGGTTCTGATACTCCACTATACTGGCCGGATAGCAACACTAAACTACTTTAATATGCCTGGAATGCATGAGGTTTTTATGACACTTTCCCTGAGTAATCTCTCCATCGGAAAACGCCTGATAGGCGGCTTTGCCATCTCTTTGTTGCTGGCAATGGTATTGACCATGCCCGTTATCTACATGCAGCTGGGCGGGGTGATCGAACAGGCCGAACAGAATGAACTGCGCTCGCTGATGGATAATGTACGTGGCCGTATCGAGGCAGAAGGTCGCCTGGCCCAGGGTCTGAGCTCCACCATGGCCACACTGCCCTATATAAAGGAGATGTTTGCCAACGGAGAGCGTGAGGCCCTCTATGCCGCCGTCGCAAAGACCCACAAATATGTAAAGGCCAATTACGCCGTACGCCAGTTCCAGTTCCACACCCCACCGGCCACCTCCTTCCTGCGTG
>JAOUJT010000290.1 GCA_029883105.1 Gammaproteobacteria bacterium | reverse complement strand
ACAGCGCAGGAGGTATGTTTATTAAAAACTCACTAACTGCACGCCAGAAATAATTATTCTGTTCCATGTGGAACATCCCAACTCGGATACCTGATCTTCTGAATTGGTCTTGGCTCAGGCGATAACTTCCTTACATTCAGTTGAATAATTGCCTGATCTCTTTGTTTCTCAAGCATCAATGGATTTAAAGTATCCATGATCATCATCCAGACAAGATCGCTGTTTTTGTCGTGCAGATCCCATACCGACAACAACGTATTATGTAATTGTCTGTTGATATGGCACTGCATGTCGCCTATTGCTCTGTCGTAAGAATCTAGTCGTTCAAAGTGTTCGATCAACTCACGAAGGTCTCTGTTATTAACAAGCACCCGGTCCTTATGGGAGTGGTTTCCCCATCTAGGGTCACTTATCTGATCTTTAAGTCTCTTTAAAAAGCTCATAGTACTTACCCGTATTAGTGTTTGGTTTTGTCACTGTTGAGTACTTTAATTGCATGAGGATTCTTACTTTCCTTGTTGGCGATATCTTCCTGTATTTTTTCTCTGGTCATCTTCCGTAAGTAATAGTCGGCTACGATAACGCCAGGTAACTTAACCAGGATAGCCGCCCCAGCCTTTTTAGGCGCAACATAATAAAATTCATCTGTTGCCTTATCTACCAGTAGAGAGCCTTTACACTCTTGATAAGTGTCTTCAGTTAGATCCTCTACTATGTTGTCGCTTTGGAAAACACCAGTTTCAAGAATCACTACTTTTAATTTTTTATTACCCATACCTACCTCGTATCGTTAAGTGTTAATAACAGCCTTGTGAATCAGTGAAAGTTTTATTTATTGCGTGGTAATTGACCATGTGGATAGAGTTAAGACACCATTTACAATCAACTTTATCGCCTTCACTTGTTACATTATCACGCACATAACCACAGGCGGTTTGATGCGAATATTCAAACTCAGTCTGCCCTTGGTTTCTACAGTCAACACCTGATATTTGTAAATGTGTTTTTGACATATCACTCATTATCCTTTAACCTTTTTTAAATATTAAAATAAGATGATTTAAGGCGTCCTATTGGGTAGTTATGTGTCTACTCTTTCCCCGTCCTGATACTTTTTCGGATCTTCAAACAAGTAAATATCAGTTTCATCAATTAAAAAACTTAGTATGCTTTCAGCCATTGCCCTATGGTCATTTGGTTGTACTTCACCCTGATCATGGCTTATCAACATTCCTGTAATCACATCACTAACACCCGCTCTAGTCTTCATAATTCACCTTTAAAATTACTCACAACAACCACCAAGTGATTGCTATCATTATTCCTAACAGGATGTATTTATAATGATTAATTATGTTGCCTAGTATGTAATAGGTTAGATCGCTCATTATTCAGTCCCCTCGTATTCATCCATCTCATGAAGAGCTGTGATTAACTGCTCTCTTGTTAAAATTATCTCGGTAGCATTAACTTTAGGGTTCACCTCTACCATCAAGGAAATACCAACGGCTGTATTGTTTTTTGTCTCAACTTCAACGATTGACTGTTCTATTATTGATTCATCATCGAATATTCTGATTTCACTCATAATAATTTCTTACCCTTCAAAATCGTTGCTAACCGGGACTTTGCAATATTCAGGTCACTTTCAAGCATGGTCTCAATACCGTCCTTACCTCTTTGCATATTGCCACTACGCCACATACGAATAGTTCTTTCGGTTACCTTGAGCTCTTTTGACCAATATTCGTTTGAATATCCTTCTCCACCTGTCCACTGATAAACAATGTCAGTTATAAAATTGATATCAGCCTTTGGTATTCGCTTTTGTATAAACTCAACCAGCTCTGATAATGCTTCAATCTTTCGCCCTGCCATATCCAGTCCATCAGGGATAATAAAGGCCGCTTCTACTAAAAAAACATCATGCTTCGATAGCTGTTTAAGGCAGTTAAATATAATGCCGGCCTGCCCTGCCACTTCATCCCAGCCGTTAAACATTCCCTCGGACCGTGTTGTAGACAATAATGTTACTGGTGAGCTGTAAGGTGTTCTTACCGCGGTCGAGTATGCAAAATTAAGCGCATGGCTAACCGACTTGAACAACCGCTCTCCATCGTCATACTTCAATCCATCCTTTTCCTTGCTGCTTGATACAAACGATTTCGACTGGGTAAAGATCTTCAACCTGCCGTTTCTTGAGTTTAAATTCACTGGTCAATTTCCCCTTTACATCCACATATTTGAAGGTTCCATCGGCATAACACTCCAAAAAATCACATCGGTAAATCGTATGACCAGGTAATCTAAATGGCACCTGGCATAACTGATAAAGCAATTCACCCGCTTGTATTCTCATTTTGTTGTATAGATATCTATTGCCTTCAGCCTTTGAATCAAACCCCCAGCCATCTATAACAACCTTTGTTGCATTAAATTTGTTCTTTTTCTTGGTTGTACTTTTTTGAGAAGCTAAGTACTGGTCCTTTGTCCATACCTCACTCACATACAAGCCCTCATTGCTTCAACTAACATTTTTGTACATTCCAATAATTCAGCCTCAGTACCGTATCTTTCTATAAACCGTACCCTCCACGGATGGCGTGAAGTGAACTGCTTAGTATCTTTACCCAGCCTATGGTGGGGGTGGCATAAGGGTAATGTCTTCTTATGCGCCTCAGCCTTGGTCTTACCATCTATGTGATGCACCTCAGCTGGTGTATATATTTTTAAATACAACCTGCAGACGATGCACCCGATCTGGGTTATGTCGTTCATCCATCTTTTTTCTTCGGCGGTTGGCGTTCGGCCTATCACTTACAAAATTTCCCATGCTTTTTTAGCCACTGCTGGAATTTGCATATCTCCAATGGCTTGAGTTCGGTCCACCCTTCGGGAACACCCATGATCAACTCTGAATGCTCCGGGATCGGGTAAGTCCATCCGTACAATATCTTTACCCAATCCTTGAATTGATCCATTCTTGGCTTCCCATTTCTCAAGGATGTTGTCCCACCCTTGTAATCTGACTTGATCGGGGTTGGACAACTCGGCCTTAACCCACATACGCTCTCTCTTAGAATGCGCTCCAACATGCAGTCCTGATAAACGTGTTGCTCGTCCCACATAACCGAGTGCGGATAAGTCTTCAATGATTTGAAAGATGAAGCCTTTTGACATGATATTAGGGGAATTCTCAAGCCAGACTTCTCTTGGTCGAATAATCCCAATTGCCTCTCTGGTTTGTGGCCATTTGTTTCGCTCATCGTCTTCACCGGCATGCTTTCCGATTGACGACCAGCCTTGGCAGGGGAATCCTGCTGTAAGGACATCAACCATCCCCTGATAACTTTCGGCGAACCCTTCACTAATGAATGTGTCGATATTGCCGAATATTGGTGCCTCTGATAAAAGCCCTTCTTCGATTCTTGCACGCAAGATTTGCTGTCTGTATTCAACCCACTCAACATAACCAATAGTTCTCCAGCCCAATAAATGATGACTTGCCAAAAGCTCCCCACCCCCCCCCGTATAAAGACTAAGATGGTTCATTTTTTATGTATGTACT
>JAOUJT010000289.1 GCA_029883105.1 Gammaproteobacteria bacterium | reverse complement strand
ACCTTCTTTTTAGCCTTTTTCTTGGTCGCCTTCTTCTTGGCTACCTTCTTTTTAGCCTTTTTCTTGGTCGCCTTCTTCTTGGCTACCTTCTTTTTAGCCTTTTTCTTGGAAGCCTTCTTCTTGGAAGCCTTCTTCTTGGAAACCTTCTTCTTAGCTACCTTCTTCTTAGCAGTCTTCTTTTTAGAAGCCTTCTTGGTTACCTTTTTCTTTGCAGTCTTTTTCTTAGTAGCCTTTTTCTTGGCCGCCTTTTTCTTACTAGCCTTTTTCTTAGCAGCTTTCTTTTTAGCTGCAGGTTTTGCCACGGCGCTTGTCGCTACACTATCTTCGACAACATCTTTATTTTCTTCAGTATTCGTCTGCATCATCTCTTCCCCTCCGAACGAAGCAGTTGATATTGATTCCTGAGGCAGATTGGCCAAAACCGACTTGATCTGCTCAAAAATAGCCTCAATTTCACCCACGCCCTCAACGGTCCTCAATTTACCTTGATTGCGATAATAAGCGATTAATGGTGAAGTCTGTGTTTCATATACACGAAGACGGTTGCTGATGGTTTCTTCATTATCATCAGCTCGATGACGTAGCTCACCGCCACACTCATCACAGCGATCTTCCTGTTTCGGTGCAGAGGTAAACAAATTATATACCTGTCCGCATGAGGCGCAAGTGCGCCTTCCTGTTAGTCTCTGCATGAGCACATCGAAATCCACATCGATATACACAGCAGCCTGAATTGGCTCATTAATTCCCGCTAGCATTTTATCCAGGGACTCTGCCTGGGCGATGCTACGAGGGAAACCATCCAGAATAAAACCTTTTTTGAAATATTGATCGTCGGCAGCGCGATCAGACTGTGCCAAACGCTCATTGATAATGTCCAAGACAATTTCATCAGAGACCAATTGGCCAGCATCCATCGCGGCCTTCGCACGGACACCCAGAGGGGTCTGCTCTTCAACGGCCTGTCTTAACAGCTCACCCGTTGAGATTTGAGGAATCCAATATTGATTAACTAGGAGTTTTGCCTGAGTACCCTTTCCTGAACCTGGGGCACCTAGTAACACTATTCTCATAGTTGCTTACCTACCGTTATTATTTTCATTCAGTTTGAATGTCTTCACTGTGAAGAAAAGTTAGTGTGAGCATAATACATCTTTATGTGTTATGCCATGTTTTTCAAACAAAAATCAATCGATTTTGTTCTCCATAAACACAAAAAAGCATTTTGTTTGCTCGCATTGCGCAAATATGGTCTTTATAACTCTTTGGTCGTCATTCAATATCAACTATTCAACACGTTTGTAACGTTTATAGTACACGTTTATACGCGATTCATTGTTTCGCTTTAATTGTCTTCATTCATATCAACATTCGATCGGCTTATAACTTCAGTTCGATAATGTATATCGGACTGTTAATGACGATGCTTTAGTAGAAATATGATGACGCCTTAGCTATTTCAACATTTAATCCACTCCAAACCGTCATACAGATAAAATAAAAAAGCGAAAAACATGCCATTTTTATTCATGACCGGACGCAATTTCTGTTTTTTCCTTCGCTAGAGGGCTATAATTGCCACCCGTTTGATGTATCACAACCTTTCTGTGAGGCCCTGAGTAAAATGAATCTGGATAAACTCTCTCCTGGTAACGACATACCGAATGAAATTAATGTCGTTATTGAAATTCCGGCCAATGGTCCACCGGTAAAATACGAAATCGACAAAGATAGCGACTGTATGGTGGTAGATCGATTCATGTCGACAGCAATGTTTTATCCATGTAACTACGGTTTTATGCCAAAAACCCTGTCGGATGACGGAGATCCTGTCGATGTATTGGTTGCGGCCCCCCATCCTCTGATAACAGGTTGTGTAATTCGAGTGCGCCCCATTGGTATGCTGAAAATGACTGATGAAGCAGGTGAAGATGCCAAAATTCTGGCAGTACCCATCGATAAATTATGTCGTCACTATGCCAATGTTCATTCACCTGAAGACCTACCTGAAATCCTGCTCACCCAGATTTCTCACTTCTTTGAGCACTATAAGGATCTGGAGAAGGGCAAGTGGGTTAAAGTCGAAGGTTGGGTTGGTGAAGAAGAGGCCAAACAAGAGGTTATTGACTCGATAGAACGTTATAACAGCGCTTCCTAGGGCCCCCTGACTTAAAGGGGCATGTAGCAGTACTACATGCCCTTTTTTTTATTCTTCATCTCCTTACCCAGCCTCTCGGCGCCGGGATCTGGTGTGTTTTTTTCTACCCAACGCTCGTCACCATGGTTTAACTGCTCTTTTTTCCAGAATGGTGCACGGGATTTTAACTCTTCCATTAAGTAGCGGCTGGCATCAAAGGCATCGGCACGATGTGCGGACCAAGCAGCGACCAGTACAATAGCATCTGCAGGACGTACATCCCCTACCCGATGAATGATCAGACTATCCTGTATCTGCCAACGTAACTCCGCTTCCTCACAGATCCGCGCCAGGTAACCTTCGGTCATACCAGGATAGTGCTCCAGGGTCATCACAGAAACATCATCGCCTTCATTGAAATCACGCATGGTACCGACAAAGACTGCCGTGGCACCGAAATTACCGTGCATCTCTTCAGCACGCTGGGCCTCATAGTGGGCTAGAATCTCCCAGGCAGAAAAACCTTCATGACGAATCTCGATATGCATACTCAGCCACCCGTCACTGGCGGAAAAAAGGCCACTTCATCACCATCTGTGACCGTAGTACCAGCCTCTACATATTCCATGTTAATGGCAATCAATACGTTCGCCGGCATCACCTGATTATCAGTGACGGCCAACCACACATCATCTACCGTGCCAACACCATCATTTTCGAGGTCTTGCTCTGATATTCCGACCTGTTCACGCAGGCTGGCGAAAAACTTAACACGTATAGTCATAACAAATACTGATAGAATAGCAGTCTGAAATTCGACCTTTGTATAATACCATCTGTTTCACGCGACGCATGCCCAGGAAATCACTATGAGCGATTTAACGCATTTTAATCAGTCCGGCGAAGCCCATATGGTGGATGTTGGCAGCAAAGACATTACCCATCGCACTGCGATTGCTGCGGGCACCATCCATATGCAAGCAGAAACCCTTGCGCTAATACTACAAGGCGGGCACAAAAAAGGGGATGTGTTGGGAATCGCGCGTATCGCCGGGATTATGGCCTCGAAAAAGACCTCAGAACTGGTGCCCCTATGTCATCCTTTAGCACTTACCCATGTGGAGCTGGACTTTACCCCGCAGGAGAATAATAACTGTATCGACTGTGAGGCGACCGTCGAGACACGTGGTCAAACCGGCGTTGAGATGGAAGCATTAACCTCGGTGCAGGTAGCACTGCTAACCATATATGACATGTGCAAGGCCGTAGACAAGGGCATGATAATGGACAATATCCGCCTATTGGAAAAGAAGGGAGGCAAATCCGGTCACTGGAAGCGCGAGGATTAATCCTCAGAGTCCATGCGCGAGAGCATTTTCATCCCGGCCACCATGGACTCTATTTCTTTTCGTATTCCACACTCCACAGGCTCT
>JAOUJT010000049.1 GCA_029883105.1 Gammaproteobacteria bacterium | reverse complement strand
TAAGGTTGATCTCTTCTATCTCATCCTGCCCGACATCGGCGGCATAAAGCTCACCGCTTTCTCTGTCGAAGGAGAAACGCCAGGGATTGCGCAGGCCATAGGCCCAGATCTCGGGTCTGGCATTTGGCGTGGTAATAAATGGATTGGTGATGGGGATGGCATAGTTACGGCCTCCGGTTTGTCTGTCGACATCGATACGAAGAATACTACCTAATAAGGTGTTGAGATTCTGGCCGTTGTTGTTTGGATCATTGCCGGCACCGCCATCACCCATGGCGATATACAGATAGCCATCAGGCCCGAAGGCCAATTGGCCTCCATTATGATTTCCCCATGGTTGTTTAACCCGTAGCAGGATCTGTTCGCTGTCAGGATCGGCCTTGCCATGCTTGACGGTAAACTCGGCAACGATGGTATAGAGTGTATCTGACTCAGTGGTGTAATTGACGTAGAAGCGGCCATTGTTCTTAAAGCCGGGATGGAAGGCCAGGCCTAATAGCCCACGCTCCCCCCCATCGGTCACCTTATGGCGAATATCCAGAAATGCGTGTTCTTGTAATGTCTCGTTTTGAATGACACGGATGCTACCTGACTGCTCAACGATAAATAGCCGTCCGCTTTGATCCTTGGCATGGGTAATGGCTACCGGGCTGTTCAGGTCATCGGCAATGGCATGCAGGCGGATGTCCGGGATCGTAGAGGTATTTGGCAGCGTGCTGCAGGGTGCGGACCATGCCGGGGAGGGAAGTAGTATGATCAATAGCAGTATGCGATATTTGCTCATGGAATCCATTCCTAATGGTTAGCCTGGAATATAACTAAGTATATACACAGATTTTCTATGTATGACAAATATGTTGTACAGATGAGTAGGAATGGAGATAGATGCTAGAGAATTAAAATTCATCCTTCGTGTATGATTTAAAAAGATGCTGAATACTCTCAAGATGGTCTTCTATAACTATCGGCAGATAATTAGTCAGCATGTCTAATATAACAATTGCATTTTTTGTTGAGTCAGCGGTGCTTGCGGCACTTATTCTTTTTGAGATAGAAACATTTAATTTATGAAGATTGGTATAGATATCCTTTAGCCCATCTAATTCCAGTTCTGCTTGGTTGCCACTTTTTTTGATGAAGTATTGAGAGAGTAGATACATACTGCTGGCGCGAAACACAGTTTCCTCTGGAGAGGATAGTGGCAGGTGAAATCGAGCCATAGGTTTGAAAAAATTGGTATGCGGACAGCCGCTGGTGGCAAACATTAAGCCCAAAAGCGAGCTAATGCTTTTTTGTGCGCTGGTATGTTGTGAGATCTTACGATTGTCTGTGATGACTTCAAGTTCAACCTCCTCATAAGAAATAACATCACTAAATGTATCGATTACTTTACTTAAACATACTGCCGTTGGGCAATGTGACACTGAAGTGGGATCTAATGGGCAATGTGGACATTGTTGGTATTCCAACTCAGTCCATGCAGGAAGTGCTTCTTCTGTGTCCTTGACGATTTCAAGACTGTCGGCATCGATATTCAGTATGAATTCACTTTGCGAAGAGTCACTGAGTTTAAATATGTACTGGATCTTTATGTTTTCCACAGTGCCGTTCTCATAGTAAGTTTATGTATCTGTATAATTTTAGTTTGTAGAATAAGTTGTGACTTTGAACTGATTCAAACATTCACGACTAGGCAACTCAGGTTTGTAAAATGTTGTGAACAAAAGGTTAACCGCTAATGAAGATGTGTCGGTTATGTTTCAGAATACATGTGTGGTGTGGTTTCTCTTAGATATAACGACAGGCTGATTACATCACGATGTGAAAGCGCTGGATTGACAAAACCATGCGAATGTTTGTGCTGGAATGTATTAGGTTTTGATTTATCGGTGATTTTACTAAGAGATATCAGGAAGCTTGTGTAAGACATTTACATAATCTTGCACATGGCATTCCTTTCTATATATACCGTATATATTAATGATGAGATAGAGATTTTCAACTTGAACCTCCCATTGCTTGGGCTTATTGTGTCATCATGTTATGGCAGCGGAAGAGGGTACAATGATGATTTTTCGTACAGTGGGTATATTTCTGGTCGGAATGTTGTTCAATACGGCAGTACTGGCAGCAGATGTCGTTAGTGTCAAAGGCATCGGCATGGATCTGGCTCGGGATATCGCCAACGAGGCCGTACAGATCTGTAAGAAGCAGGGCTACCATGTGACCGCTGTTGTGGTTGACCGACATGGTCTGCTGCGTGTTGCCCTGCGGGATGATCTGGCGGCACGCTTTACCCTGCAAATTGCCGAACAGAAGGCAAATGCTGCGGTTATGTCGGGCATAGATTCGGGTATCTTTCGTGAGAATCGCAAGGATATTCGTCCGGAGATGAATCATGTGGAAGGGATACTGATGATGCAGGGTGGGGTGTTGATCAATGCCGGCGGATTTAGAATTGGCGCAGTGGGTGTCAGTGGTGCACCCGGTGGTGAAAAAGATGAGGTCTGCGCAAAGCTGGCGCTAAAGACATTTCAGGAACGTCTGGAATTTGCCGAATAATTCAGTATTAATTGAGAGATTATTAGCAGTATGAAGCACGGTGAAGCACGCTTAACCCCCTTGCACTATGGGTCTGAAAATGAAGTAAACATCTTTGTACATGGCTATCGTGCCATTAGTAATGAAGACGAGATGGAGGCACTGGCTAGTCAGATATTGAAAATAAAACCCAAGGGCTGGGTGTATCTGTTTCACTGGGGTTCAGGACAGTGGCAATATAAAATGAAGCGGGATTTTAGCAGCACCATGAGTCTGACCTTACGCACTTTGGGGCGAGGGATGGTGATGCCCTATGTGGCACCGTTTAAAGGCCTGTGGTTTATCCTCGATTTTAAACGTAAGGAACGTGCGGCTGAAGATCTGGGTCGTCGTCTAAAGCGACATATCTCAAAAATCCCTGAGGCCAAAGGTTGCAAGATAAACCTCATAGGCCACTCTCTGGGTGCCAGGGTTATCCATCATGCCTTGCAGGCAGATTGGTCTGAATACAAGATTAACGATGTGATCCTTATGGGTGGAGCAGCGGATCTGGATGATGAGTCCTGGGAAGATTGCCTCAAGCAAATAAAGGGTAAAGTCTATAATGCTTATTCACGCAACGATAAGGTCTTGCAACTGACACCAGACAGACGCAAGCGCATCGGACGAGAGCCGTTATTAAAGGGCAACAAGAAACTTGTGAATCGTGAGTATCCGTCCTTTGGACATACCGACTATTGGAAGCGCCTGGATTACATCTTGCCAAGGATTTGGGATAAGTTTAAGCCATCCAAGCATCTTTAACGCCAAGGATGGTTGGTCGCTGAATGTGCTGATGTTTGTCATTATGTGTCGTGCTACGGCTGGGTATCGTCCTGTCTTTATTCATTGCAGCAGAAGTCGATGACTATGGACTTCTTTCTCCGTCCGTCAATCTTGGTTACTCTTAGATTATGAATCTCGAATCTCCCGATAGTTACTGGATGCGCCAGGCGATGAGCCTGGCTCTGCGTGCTGCACGAGAAGGAGAGGTGCCAGTAGGGGCTGTCCTGGTCAGAGATGGGCAGCTTATTGGTGAAGGCTGGAATCGGCCCATAGGCAGCTGTGATCCCACAGCACACGCGGAGATACAGGCCCTGAGAGCTGGAGCAAAAAATATCAATAACTATCGTCTACTGGATACAACCCTGTACGTTACCCTGGAACCCTGCGCCATGTGTGCCGGGGCTATCATCCACTCTCGGGTAAAACGGGTTGTCTTTGGAGCCTACGATGTAAAGGGTGGCGCTGCCGGCAGTGTGTTCGATATTCTGGGCACCGACAAACTCAATCATAAACTGGAATACACTGGTGGTGTACTGCAACACGAATGCGGAAATCTGTTAACGGAGTTCTTCCGTATAAAACGCAATAAGCCAACAGGGAGAGAATAATGCGTTTCATGGTAATTACTTTTTCGATGCTGTTTTTGTTTACAGCCTGTAGTGGTGATAAGTCCCATTTACAACACGAACAATCTGTACTTTTAAACTACCCAGAAGCCACGGCAGAGATGACGCTGGTGCAGGTCTCTGAGCATAGCTATTACGTACAGGGCGCAGCGGGTGTCGCCACCGATAACCAGGGCTTTATCTCCAATGCCGGAGCCATCGTCACCAGTGATGGAGTGGTGATCTTTGATACTTTGGGAACACCGGCGCTGGCCTCGAAGATGATACGTCTGTTAAGAGAGGTGACGGATCAACCGATTAAGCGGGTGATTATGAGTCACTATCATGCGGACCACCTCTATGGCTTGCAGCTTTATAAAGAGATCGGTGCTGAGATCTATGCACCCAAAGGGGCCTTTGCATATCTGGATTCACCCCTGGCAGAGGAACGTTTGGAAGAGCGTCGTTTCTCATTAGACCCATGGGTGAATGAAAAGACCTATCTGGTTAAACCGGACCATATCCTCGCAGCAAGCAGCACTATGGAGCTGGGTGGTGTGAGCATGAGTATTAACTACTTGGGTGGTGCCCATTCTGATGGCGATCTGACCTTGTTGGTAGAGCCGGATCGTGTGCTCTATTCCGGCGACATCATCTTTGAAGGACGTGTTGCTTTCCTGGGTGATGCCGATACCCGTCACTGGTTAGAGACACTGGAGAAGATGGAAACCAGTGGTCTGGCCGGTCTGATTCCCGGTCATGGTTCGGCAGCGAAAAATCCGACCAAGGCCATTGCCCAGACACGTCGTTATCTGGCGTATATTCGTGAGGTCATGGGTAGTGCCGTGGAGGAGTTTAGAGATTTTTCAGAGGCCTATGCTGCGGCAGACTGGAGTGAGTTTGAAAAGCTACCGGCTTTTGAGGCGGCGAATCGACGCAATGCCTACCAGGTTTTTTTGTCTATGGAAACAGAGAGCCTACCTGCTCAATAAACGAAATGAGGCGTGGGCGGATCCCCCTTATTGACGGTTCTTACAATGCCGCGGCATCGATAAGCGGAAGATTTCTGATATAGATAGGTTCTTTTTGATCTGAAAAATGTTTGTGTAGAATCTCATAATAATTACGTATGTTTTCTACATAACGAACGGCTTCATTTCCTCTGGCGTAGCCATACTTTGTAAGGCGATACCATTTACGCTTACGTAATAGAGGAAGGTTGTCTTTTACGTCTACCCATTTATCCACATTACCTTTGCGGCGTTTGGTAATGTTTCGTGCATCCTTCAGGTGACCCAGCCCTATGTTATAAGATGCCATGGCCATCCACATACGATCAGGCTCTTCTATGGACTCGGGCAACTTGTCATGCAGGATACGGATATAACGAGCACCACCGGAGATACTCTCGAATGGATCCCTGCGATCCTTAACACCGAGGGAACGAGCAGTACGATTGGTTAGCATCATTAAACCACGGACACCTGTGGGTGATACGGCATCGGGGTTCCAGTGTGACTCCTGATACCCCATAGCAGCCAGAAGTAACCAGTCTGTGTCCGAGATCACGGCGGCCCTTTTGAACGCCTCTTCATACAACGGTAAACGTGTGCGCACATGCTCAAGAAAGGTAAAGGTGCCGACGTGGTCGAATTGTTGTACGTGGCTGTAGTGGCGCTCAAGTACATCATCTAGTGTGCCATCTGCGCGTATCTGTTCGATAAACCGGTTGGCTTCATCATACAAGGACGTATCATCGGTTAAAGGAAAAGCCCAGGCCACGGGTTCGGGCTTGGTAATGTCAAAGGCGGCAGCCAGTTGTGGATAGAGGTGTTGATTTATCAATAATTCGTTGGAATCTATAACGATATAATCCACCAACTCATTTTTAACCAGATCCAGTAACTCTTCACTCTCCAGGCGGTCATTTTCTGTCCAGCGTAGCCCAGGGTAGTCCACTTTCAATTGTTGTAGCCGTTCCACATGGCTACTGTGTGCAACCACCTCAAGGTGTTTCTCGTAGAGATCTTCGACCTTTTGTGGCTTGATCTTGCCCTTTCCCATACGGTAAACGATTTGTTGGGATACCTTCTGTACCGGGCCGGTAAATCTTACCCAGTTCTTTCTTTGTTCGGTAATGGTCAGGCCTGCTGCGGCCATGTGTACATCATGGCGCGCCACCTGGGTAAACATATCCCGCAGGTTGTTAACGATTTTTACTTCCAGCTCCACCCCCAGGTGCTCGGCAAACAGGCTGGCCAGTTCATATTCCAGTCCGGCGGGCTGTTCGTCTGGCGAGAGATAATAGGAGGTGGCACTATTTCTGGTAATGATACTGAGGGTGCCATCCCGTTTTACCTGTTCCAGTAATGGCGCTTGATCGACACAGCCCTGCATAATCACAGTGACTAGTATCAGACTGGCAGTTACCCATTTACTCGACTTCACTCAATACCCCGGTTTCAGGTTGGCTAGCTGCGTAGGTTACCAGTTTTTGCCCTGCGACATGAGTCAGTAAAGGGGCTTAAACGGTTAACATTTCAAGAAAGGTTCTATACGGAATTGTGAAATCTCACCTCATGCCACGTCATAGCTGGTCTATAGCGAGTTTGCACCGGTTCACCGCTTGTCCGTAATAGATTATCGAATATACCGAATATTTGGCTACAGATAATAGCAGTGACCCTCCGATTATGGAGAAAGTTTCCCCGTTTCACATGGTGGTGAAGAAAGAAGTGGCTGGCAGGGTAGAAATCAGGGCCGGAACCGCAGCAGATGCCTGAGTCAGCAGTTGCGGTATACTAGCGGGCCAGCGTCTTTAACCAGTTAGTAGTCAGTATGAACCAAGACAGTAAACACGATCAGATCTATGCCCAGCCCTTAGCTGCGGTGGCCGATTTTCGCTTTGATGAAAGCGTAGCGAAGGTCTTTCCTGACATGATAAATCGCTCGGTGCCCGGCTATAGCACTCTGGTTAATCTGATTGGGGTGTTGGCCGTGCGTTATGTTCAGCCCGGTAGCCGTATCTACGATCTGGGTTGTTCATTGGGTGCCTCCACCTTGTCCATGTTGCACCATCTACAGGGCGTAGAGTGTCAGTTTGTAGCGGTGGACAATTCTGCGGCAATGATCGAACGGGCACGGGTGTTGTTGCCGAGCAATAGCGCTGGTACGGACGTGTCATTGATCTGTGCCGATATACAGGATGTGAGCATTGAGGATGCCTCGGTGGTGGTGATGAATTATACCTTGCAGTTCTTAAGCCTCGATGAGCGCCTGGCGATCCTGCAGTCGATCTATCAAGGCCTGCGTCCCGGCGGCATATTGATCCTCTCCGAAAAGATTAGGCTGCCCGAGCCAGAACAGGATGAACGCTTTATAGAACTTCACCACCAGTTTAAAAAAGCCAACGGCTATAGTGATCTGGAGATCAGTCAGAAGCGCAGCGCACTGGAGAGGGTGCTCATTCCCGAAACCATAGATACGCATAGCCAGCGTCTGCTGCAGGCAGGTTTTGCGCGTGTGGACACCTGGTATCAATGCCTGAATTTTGTTTCTTTACTGGCGCAAAAGTCATGAGTATGGAATCTCTCTATAAACTGATGGAAGATTCCGATCTGGAACCATGGCGGCAAATGCTTCCTGCTCAACTGCTAAATGCTTACGATGAAAAACGCCACGGTAATTTGATGCAGTGGCGACAGGTCCTGGCACAATTGCCAAAGCTTGATGCCGACACTGTCCTGCTCGATCAAGCACAGGTCGAAGTTCAAAGTCATTCGGCTATCGATGCCAATGTGCTGGAACAGACACGCGAGTTATTACAGCAACTGTGCCCTTGGCGTAAAGGGCCCTATAAGCTGCATGGCATCCACATCGATACAGAATGGCGCTCGGACTGGAAGTGGCAGCGGGTGGCACCACACCTTTCCAATTTGCAGGGACGACGCATACTGGATGTAGGTTGCGGTAGTGGTTATCACGCCTGGCGTATGGCCGGTGCCGGGGCTGAACTGGTGATCGGTATTGATCCCAGTATCCTTTTTGCCATGCAGTTCGCCGCGATAAAACATTTTATCGGTGACGACTATCCGATCTATATGTTGCCACTGGGCATAGAACAGGTGCCAGCAAAGATGCGTGCCTTTGATACGGTGTTCTCTATGGGCGTGTTGTATCATCGTCGTTCTCCTATTGATCACTTGGTGGAACTCAGAGACTGTTTACGTGCAGGCGGGGAGTTAGTCTTGGAGACTCTGGTGATAGAGGGGCAAATAGGCGAAAGCCTGATGCCAGAAGAGCGTTATGCAAAGATGAGAAATGTCTGGTTTATTCCAACTATTGCTACACTGGAATTATGGCTGCGCCGTTGTGGCTATAGAGATATCCGTGTGGTGGATGTTTCTCGCACCAGCTTTGATGAACAACGTCGTACCGGGTGGATGCAGTTTGAGTCACTGCAAGACTTTCTTGATGAGCAAAACCCAGAGTTAACCGTGGAAGGTTACCCCGCACCGCTACGCGCGACCATCGTCGCCTCTGTCCCGTAATTCGCGGAGGAGAGCATATGAGAACAAAATCGGTTATTACCCTGTTACTATTCCTCAACGGGTCATCGATCTTTGCCGCAGAATTACATGTCGCTGTTGCGGCAAACTTTTCTAATACTATGCATACCATTGTCGATGCCTATCAAGCAAAGCATGGACATGAAGTCAAAATTAGCAGTGGTTCTACCGGTAAACTGTACGCACAAATCAAACATGGTGCCCCGTTTGATCTGTTCTTTGCGGCCGATACACATCGACCTGGATTACTTGAGCAGGACAAGCTAGCAGCTACAGACAGCCGTTTTACCTATGCCATTGGTCAGTTGTTACTATGGAGTCCACAGTTATCTCTGGTTGATTCGCAGGGCGATGTGCTCACACAGTCAGGCTTTGAACATCTGGCCATCGCCAATCCCAAACTGGCACCCTATGGTGCCGCTGCCAAGGCTGTTTTGCAGCATAAAGGTGTTTGGAAAACATTACGCGGACGTATGGTACGTGGCGAGAATATTTCTCAGACCTTTCATTTTGTGCAAAGTGGTAATGCTGAGTTGGGTTTTGTTGCTCTTTCGCAATTGACCAAAGTCGGTATTGATATCCCGGGTTCTTATTGGCTCATCCCGAAAGATCTTTATCCGCCGATTGAACAACAGGCCGTTATCTTGCGAGATAGTATTGTGGCGAGAGAGTTTGTTGAATTTATACAAAGCGATGAGAGCGCTGCTTTAATCCGATCTCATGGCTACAGGATAGACATAGGCGAGTTGTAATGTTGCAAGAGAATGATATCGCGGCCATATGGCTAACGCTCAAGCTGGCGGGTATTACTACATCAATATTGCTGGTGCTGGGTACTCCGTTGGCATGGTGGATGGCACGTACACGTTGTCGTTTAAGGGTCGTGGTAGATGCTCTGGTCTCATTGCCACTGGTGTTACCTCCTACCGTATTAGGTTTTTATCTGCTGATTGCTTTGGGTAGTAATGGACCTTTTTCCGGTCTGGTTAAGGCCTTGGGTGGCAGTAATCTGGCCTTCAGTTTTACTGGTCTTGTGATAGGCTCTGTTTTTTATTCTTTACCATTTGTAGTACAGCCGTTGAGAGATGCCTTTGTTAACATTGGCCAACGACCGCTGGAAGTTGCCGCGACCCTTAGAGCATCACCCTGGGATCAGTTTGTATCGATTGTTTTACCCTTGGCACGTCCTGGTTATCTCACTGCCATCGTTCTGGGTTTTGCCCACACAGTGGGAGAGTTTGGTGTGGTGTTGATGATCGGCGGTAATATCCCGGGTGAGACCCAGGTATTATCCATCGCTATCTATGACCATGTGGAGGCATTGGAGTATGGTCAGGCACACTGGTTATCTGCGGCACTGTTGGCACTGTCTTTTATTTTGTTGTTGTCGGTCTATACCCTTAACCGCCGCTTCTCTGTGGTGCATGTATGAATACAGAACAGCGAATGGAGGTATGCCTTCGCCATGAACGTGAAAACTTCTTGCTGGATGTGGACTTTTCAGTGTCATGTCGAGGTGTAATCGCCATCTTTGGCCCTTCTGGCTGTGGTAAGACAACACTATTGAGATTGATTGCTGGTCTGGAACAGGGCCAGGGATATCTCAAATTGTGCGATGAGGTGTGGCAGGATGAGACTGTATTCATTCCTACTCATGAACGACCCATAGGCTATGTATTTCAGGAATCCAGCCTGTTTCCCCACCTGTCTGTGTTACGTAACCTTCTATATGGATATAGACGTATTCCTTATCGTCAGCGCCATGTAAAATTGGAACATGCGGTAGAGTTATTGGGAATAGGGCATCTATTGCAACGTAAGCCACAAGGTTTGTCAGGTGGAGAGCGTCAGCGAGTGGCTATTGCCCGGGCACTCCTGACTAGCCCCAAGTTGTTGTTAATGGACGAACCTATATCGGCTCTGGATCAAAACAGCAAAGCAGAGATTATGCCTTACCTGCAACGGCTTCATAGTGATTTGGCCATTCCTGTTCTTTATGTAAGCCATGCCGCAGATGAGGTTGCACAATTGGCGGACCATTTGGTGCTGATGAAAAATGGGCGTGTAGAATCACAAGGATCTATTAATAAGATGCGCAAACATCTGCATCTTACTTCACATATCAGCACGTCTGATGAGTCTACTGGCTTTGAGGCTACAGTCATAGATTATGATGATGCCTTTCATATTACATACCTGGAGGCGGGTGGTGTGCGTTTGTCTGTAATAGGTATCGTCGCCAGCGTGGGTGAATCTGTAGAGTTGTCGATAAATGCTGAAGACATCAGCCTGAGTCTTGAGCCGATAAAAGATAGTTCTATTTTGAATATGATTCCTGTACGCCTGGGTTCTATGGCGGAACGTAAACCAGCGCATGTACAGATTTCATTAGATAGCGGTCTTGGTCCGTTACTGGCACACACAACCCGCAAGTCAGTAAAAGAGTTGGTGCTACACCCGGGTAAAGAAGTTTATGCTGTGTTACATAATTTGACCGTTATGAACTAATAGGTCCTTCATATAAGATCCAAACCTGCATTGTAATGGCTATTCTAAATATAAGAATACATATAAAAGAATATCAATTCCCATAAATATCCTCTGGTTTTATTTGTCACCAATCAAACTATTTGCATTCTGTTTACAGAATGAATGAATTATGAAAAACAATCCATTTTGGAATGTAGTATCTTTATTAATCATATCTTCTAGCTTATTTAGCAATTAATGAGGAATGAATGACAGAAACCACTCTTCTGTCAAAACATGTATAGATATAACTATACAGACCCAGGTCTGAAAGGTAACTAACTGTTACTTTTAGTGAGTGAATATATCATCGTGTGAGTCGTCGCTTTATCGGGTGTTAACATAATAAGGATATAATTATGAACGTTCTAAAAAACATCTCAATCCGCAATTTGATAATCTCGTTGACAACTATTCTGTTGCTTTCCTCTGCTGCCATAGCCCTGGTTTCTATCATACAGATGGGTAAAATAGGTGGAGAGATTGATGCCATTGCCGATCAAGATATTCCTCTGACAGAGATCATCTCCAAGATTACCGTGCATCAGCTGGAGCAGTCCATCAGCTTTGAGCGCTCTCTTCGTTATGGTGAGGAGATGCAGACCAGACAGCAGGCTGCCGCACATTATAGAAAATCCGTCGAGCATTTTGATGAGTTATCAAAGCAGGTTGAACAAGAGATCCTTGAAGGTGAGGAGCTGGTCGAAAAAGCGATGGGGCTGGCCCATACAAAAGCAGAGCTTGATGAGTTTGAAAATGTTTTGAATCAGTTAAAACAGATTGAGAAAGAACATGTCAACTATGAGAATCACAGCCATGAAGTATTTAAACTTCTCAGTGCTGGTGATATTCATACCGCCATCGAGAAGGCCGAACTGATAGAGGAGGAAGAAGAGAAACTGAATCATGAACTGGAGCAGTTATTAGTTGAACTGGAGACATTTACTAAGCATGCAGTGCTTCAAGCCCGAGCCGATGAGCGAACTGCCTTATGGATTATTTCCGTTCTAGGGGGAAGCACCCTGGTGATCGGAATATTGATGTCTACATTTTTGGTCCGTGTTATCACCAGGCCACTGGGTGAGATGCTGCGTGCAGTCGATGATCTGCGAGAAGGTGATGGTGATCTTACCTACCAACTTCCAGACTTTGGTACCAATGAATTGGGTATGACGGCCAATTCGCTTAATGGTTTTATTTCGAACCTGAGACGAGTCATGACAGATGTGGTAAATAACAGTGAACAAATTAGTACGGCCGCAGTGCAAGTTAGTGCTACAGCGCAATCTCTAAGTGAATCCGCCACCGAACAGGCGGCATCAATTGTAGAAACCACTTCCACACTGGAACAACTTACCGCCAATGTACAACAAAATACAGATAATGCTCAAGCGACTCGTGATGTTGCCGCCAGTGCATCGGCGCAGGCTGAAGAAGGAGGGCAATCAGTCGGTGATACAGTATCTGCAATGTCTCATATCGCTGATAAAATCAATTTTATTGAAGATATTGCCTATAAAACTAACTTGCTGGCCTTAAATGCAGCGATAGAGGCGGCCCGTGCTGGTGACCATGGTAAGGGATTTGCAGTAGTTGCCGACGAAGTTCGTACCCTTGCCGAACGTAGTCAGGTTTCTGCACGTGCAATCAATACGGAGGCATCTGAAAGTCTTCAGATCGCAAGTCACGCAGGTGATCTGATTGGGCAGATTATCCCGGGAATCAGCAAAAGTGCGACTATGATGGATGAACTCCTCGTTTCATGTCGCGAGCAGTCTACGGGCATCGGTCAAATAAATATAGCGGTGCGTGAACTGGATACGGTATCGCAACGCACCGCTTCGGCTTCTGAAGAGCTGGCCGCAACGGCGGAAGAGATGAGTGCCCAGAGCGTTGCCTTATCGAAGACAATAGGCTTCTTTAAAGTGTAATGTTTATAGCTTATGCTTAAAGAACAGAACAGAGCAGGGTTAATAGGTAGAAGAATGATAAAAAAGCCGACGAAAGTCGGATTTTTTATGTCTGGATGTCTGGATGTCTGAAATTACAGGGTTTAATGGGGGGGGCTGATGTGCTGATTCGGTAATTCCCCCATTATTAGTGGCACTCAGGAATCGGCTGGACTGGAATAAACCGGAAAATCTCATACGGGATCTTTTCACAGACGTAATTCTTATCAGGGTAGGAGTTGCCTTTATGCCCTTTGGGTGCGACAGGACTGATTCGGGCCATCCATACATCCTTAGCTTCGTAAACGGTACATCCATGTACCACTGCTGGCCCTCACCCCTAACGGGGCGCACTATTCGTGCGTCCGAATCGGCTGTCCTGCCGATTCGTCGAACCTAAAGAGGTTCAAATCTGCCCTCGAACTTGCCATTAAAAAATAAGCAAGCAAGGACATCCATCACTCACTTCGATTAGCACCAACAGGCCCAGGCGTTGTAGGGAATAGCAGCTGCATTACTCTCTTCACCCCGTGGCCGTGGTAGATAAATCGCAGAGACCCGCATAAAGAGATCATATGGCTCCTTGGCTTGACAAACCACTTTCTCCCGTCCTACAGTGTTTCTTGTTTCGAAACAGGAAATTCCTATGGAGCTGAAAGCTCAAGATACCCTGCTGGTACTCAAATATTGGTCATTGAAGCGGGCGGGCCAGGGAAGCAGCGTCCGCGGCATCGCCGAGGCGATAGCGGTAAGTGCCGGTGAGGTGAGTAAGGGTGCTAAGCGCCTCATGGCCTCGCGTCTGGCTGTGGAGCGTGATGGCAGTATATTTGCCGAGAGCGGTGCGCTGTTGGAGTGGCTTTGCTATGGGGTTCGTTACGCCTATCCGCAGGAGAGTGTTGGTTATGGACGAGGTATGGCTACTTCATGGAATTGCCCCTTACTAAAAAGCGAGATTAGCCCACCTAGCCCACCTTGGGTGTGGCCTGTGTCGGGCGGGGATATGGATGGTGCATTGATTAAACCGATACACGATTCCGTTCCCTATGCGGCG
>JAOUJT010000288.1 GCA_029883105.1 Gammaproteobacteria bacterium | reverse complement strand
GCTTTAGAGTAACAATATCCTTGTAATCGATCTCAACAGTATCTTCTGCGGTAAAACGGCAGAACTTCTTACGACGGAAAAAACGAGCCATGATAACTCTCCTTTCAACGCCAACCGGCTAGGGGTTGGACGATTCTATACCTTGTGCATGCAAGACCAATTTGCTCTCGCCACCCTTGTGGCTACTGCGTGAGATGAACCCACTGACACGAATCTCTTCATCTAAAGATAAAGCCTGTGCCCTGTGAGCCATCTCCTTCCCGGCGGCCACTACCACAATACGGCACTGGACCTCTCTGGGAATCCCCGCTTCTAACTGGCGGGACTGGTGTTGCAATACAAATCGTGTAATCGGGATACCGGCCGGGCTATGTCTTGTATCGGGTGGTTTGACCACCTGACCACTGAGGACAAGTTGATTATCCAGCCTGAACTCCCTTACGCGTCAGTGTTAACTTCTTCGGCAGCAGCGGCGGGCTCTTCAGCCTTGGCTTCTGGCTCAGCAGCCGTAGTTTCTGGCGCGGCAGTACGTTCCTGATGGTCATTGCGGTCACCACGGTCACCACGGTCACCACGGTCACCACGACTGTCTTTCTCTTCGCGGGCCTTGGCCATGGGAGATTCTTCGGTAACTGCAGCTTTACGACTCAGTATCATGTTACGGATAACCGCATCATTAAAGCGGAAGGCGCTTTCCAGTTCAGCCAGGGCTTCACCGGTGCACTCGATGTTCATCAGAACATAGTGGGCCTTGTGGATTTTATTGATGGGATAGGCCAGCTGGCGGCGACCCCAATCTTCCATGCGGTGGAATGCACCACCATCACCTTCAACGATCGCCTTGTAACGCTCGATCATAGCCGGTACCTGTTCACTCTGATCCGGATGGACCATGAACACGACTTCATAATGTCTCATTGTCTGCTCCCTACGGTTTAGACAGCCTTTCCACCCTATGCGGAAAAGCAAGGAGATTAAAATGCCGCAAAAGCGGCAAATTAAGAGCGGGGATTCTATAGGATACGGCGAGGAGATGCAATGAGAAGAGCAGGGTCAAGGGTCAAGGGTCAAGGGTCAAGGGTCAAGGGTCAAGGGTCAAGGGTCAAGGGTCAAGGGTCAACAAGCATAGCTTGCCCACTCTATCTTGCAACTTGAACCTTTTACCGTGTTCCCGTCCTTATTACTTACCCAGATTGTGTCTCTGTCTATGCGCTTCATATAACGTAACAGCGCTGGCGACCGACACATTGAGGCTCTCAACGGTGCCTATCATGGGGATACGTACCAACAGATCACAGGTCTCACGGGTGAGACGACGCAGGCCTTTATCCTCTGCACCCATAACAATCGCCATAGGGCCGCTGAAATCAGTTTGGTATATCTCTCCAGCCTCTTCACCCGCCAGTCCCGCCAACCAGATACCTCGTTCTTGCAGAGCCTTCAAACAGCGTGTCAGGTTGGTCACTTGCACAAATGGCACGGTCTCTGCGGCACCACTGGAAACCTTACGTGCCGTCGCGGTCAGACCTACCGAGTTGTCCTTGGGGGTAATCACCGCATGCACGCCGACGGCATCGGCGGTCCGTAGGCAGGCTCCCAGATTATGCGGATCCGTAACGCCATCCAGGACCAACAACAGAGGCGGTACTTCCAGGCCATCCAGCAAGGCCATCAGCTCTTTTTCGCCCAAGGTGGGTGGAACCAACACGCGGGCAACGATACCCTGATGTCGCTCGCCGGCTGCCAGCTTATCCAGCTCTCGACGGTTGGAATCATGGATCTCGATGCCAGCCTGCTTTAACTCTGTAAGGAGGGATTCCAGCCGCCGATCCTTACGCTCCTTGTCGCGGTACACCTCCAAAACATGCTCACGATCGTAGTCAAGGCTCGCCTGCACGGCATGAATGCCGTGGATGATCTGTTGCTGTCTCATGGTTTATTCTTGGCTTGGCTTCTTGCGACGTCGGCGTCGTTTTTTTGCTGGCTTGTCGGTAGCAGCCCCTTCGACCTTCGCTACAACCGGGCTCTTAGCGGACTCAATGTTGGCCTTACTCTTTTCGGACTTGGGCTTGGACTTGCCACCACTACGGCTTTTGGATCTTGGCTTGGCCTCGGCTGAGGGTTCAACACCGGGTATGGCGAAATCCACCTTACGCTCTTCCAGATCCACACGTATTACCTTGATGCGAATTTGATCACCCAGGCGATAGATCTTGCGACTGCGTTCTCCCACCAGGCGATGTGCAGCAGGATCAAAATGATAGTAATCGTTTTCCAGCGAGGTGACATGCACCAGACCTTCCACGTAGATATCTTTCAGTTCGATAAACAAACCAAAGCCCGTGACACCCGTTACGATGCCATCGTACTCTTCATTCACCTTATCGAGCATGTATTCACACTTGAGCCAATCAACGGCATCACGGGTGGCTTCATCGGCGCGACGCTCGGTCATGGAACAATGCTCACCCAACTCCAGCACGGCATGCGTATCATAGTCGTAAGGCACAACGCCTTCCTGCGGTTTTTTCAACAGGGTACGCAGGGCACGTTGCATAAATGGTGTCGTGGATTTGTTCTTTTGCTTGCTCAAAACGTGACGGATAGCACGATGTACCAACAGATCAGGATAACGGCGTATAGGCGAGGTAAAGTGCGTATAGGCCTCAAAACCGAGACCAAAGTGGCCGTCATTATCAGGAGTGTAAACAGCCTGTTTCAGACTGCGCAGCATCACCGTAGAGATAAGGTGCTGATCAGGTCGACCCTTTACCAGCTTCAATAATTCACTGTAATCACTGGGCTTGGGTTTATCCCCGCCACGCAGTTGCAGACCCAGCTCACCAAGGAACTCACGCAGACCTTCGAGTTTTGCCGTCGATGGCGAGGCATGCACACGGTAGACACAAGGAACCTTGTTCTTCAGCAGGAATTCAGCTGTAGCGACGTTGGCGGCGATCATGAACTCTTCGATCAACATATGCGCATCGTTACGCACCACCGGTACGATCTGTTCGATTTTCTTATCATCACCAAACATGATGCGGGTTTCGGTGGTATCAAAGTCGATGGCACCACGTTCATCACGACGCTTACGCAGGGTTTTGTAGAGCTTATAGGCCTCATCGATATGTGGTACGACCGCAGCATACTCCTGACGCAGATCCGGGTCCTTGGCCATCACCATATCCGCCACCTTGGTATAGGTCAGACGGGCATGGGAGCGCATTACCGCATCGAAGAAACGGGTAGTCCCGGTACGGCCCTTATGGTCGATATCCATTTCGCAAACCATACAAAGACGGTCTACATTGGGATTGATCGAACAGAGGCCATTGGAAAGAACCTCCGGCAACATCGGTACCACACGCTCGGGGAAGTAGACAGAATTACCGCGCTCACGAGCGGCATCGTCCAGTGCCGTACCGGGCAGTACATAGGCAGAGACATCGGCTATGGCGACGAACAGCTTCCAGCCATCACCATTTTTTTGTACATAGACCGCATCATCAAAGTCACGCGAGTCCTCACCATCGATGGTAACCAGCGGCAGGTTGCGGATATCTTCACGACCCTGCTTG
>JAOUJT010000287.1 GCA_029883105.1 Gammaproteobacteria bacterium | reverse complement strand
CGATTTTGTTGATGATCAGTGTGTGTAGCCAAATTATTTGCCGCAAATCCCTGCCATTTCGTCCACAATCGATGATGAACAAAAAAACACCCCCTCAAACAACTTGAACATTGTTCGAGGAGGCGGTCTCCTATGTTCTCGACCAAAAGAACCACAGAGAGACCGCTACAGTGTGCCATGCTTTTCTTACCGATCCCACTTTCCATCGTTTCCTCCTGCAGGCGGATCTGGCGATAGCCGAAGAGATCCGCGAGGCCGGTTGTCCATGCGGAGGACAGCTTCATCAATCTAACTACCGGCGCAAGCCCCGCGGTCTCCTGATTCAACGCGACGATGATTTTTGTCTCCGCTACAGCTTGTGTTGTGATCAAGATGGTTGCCGCCGTCGGCGAACCCCACCCTCGTTGCGCTTCCTCGGTCGCAAGGTCTATTGGTCGGTGTTCATTATCCTCCTCACTGCGCTGGAGCACGGCCTGAGCCCGCGTCGACGTCAGGCCCTGGCCGATCAGTTCGATCTCTCCCCGAAGACCTTCTACCGCTGGCAGCACTGGTGGCGGGGGACGTTCGCGGCCAGTGCTGTATGGTGCGAATGGCGTCGTCTGCTGTTGCCGCCGGTGGGGGAGAAGGAGTTGCCCGGCGCTTTGCTGGGTCGCCTCCAGGGGCCTGATCTGAAGTCGCGGTTGCTCGCCCTGTTGATCCCGCTTTTGCCCCTGACGAGTGCCTCTTGTGCGGACTGGAGGATGGGGAAGGCTCTCCCGCAGAAGATGGGATAGGCGCATCTTGGGCAGTGCTTTAGGCTCCGAGTTTCCATTCACAACCCGGAGTCTGAGATGCCTTCACCCCACCCCGCCGATCGTTGGGCGCAGCTGCGCTTTTCGATCATCGGCCCCCTGTTGGCCTCGCCGCCAGAGAAGGGCGAGTTGGCGGCTTCCCTCAAGGAGCTGTCCGAACGCCACTGGCGCCATCCGTTGCAGGGCCATGCCATCCAGTTCAGCGTACCGACCCTGGAGCGCTGGTACTACCGTGCCCGCTCAGCTGACGATCCGGTGGCCGCGCTACGCCCGCGCCGTCGCGGCGATGCGGGACGTTCCCGCACCCTCGCACCCCACCACGTCGAGGCGCTGAGCGCTCAGTACCGGGCGCACCCGGGCTGGACCGTGCAACTGCACTATGACAACCTGGCGGCTCTAGCCAAGCAGGACGATACCTATGCCGGTGTCCCCTCCTATGGCACGGTGCGCCGCTTCTTCCGCAGCCAAGGTTGGGCGCGGCGGCGTCTGCCCAAGCGCAATACCCTTGGCGCACAACAGGCGGCGCACCGGTTGGAGGCGCGTGAGGTGCGCAGCTATGAGGTCGAATACGTCCACGCCCTTTGGCATGCAGACTTCCACCACGGTTCACAACGTGTGCTCACCGCCCAGGGGGCTTGGGCGACACCGCTGCTGTTGGGCATCATCGACGACCGCTCCCGGGTCGTTTGTCACTTGCAATGGTACTTGCAGGAGACGGCTCAGATGCTGATTCATGGTCTATCTCAGGCCCTTCAGAAGCACGGCCTGCCGCGTGCCTTGATGACCGATAACGGCGCGGCGATGCAGGCCGAGGAGTTCCAGCAGGGATTGAATAATCTGAGCATTTTGCATGAACCGACCCTGCCCTATAGCCCCTATCAGAACGCCAAGCAGGAGAGCTTCTGGGCGACTCTGGAGGGGCGGTTGATGGCCCAACTGGAGGGGGTGGCAGATCTGCGCCTGGGATTGCTCAACGAACTGACCCAGGCCTGGCTGGAGCAGGAATACCATCGTAGCGTGCACCGGGAGTTGGCCGCTACACCCCTGCGTCGCTACCTGGACGAGCGTTCGGTGGGGCGTCCCGCCCCCGATAGCGCGACATTGCGGCGTGCCTTTCGACGCATTGAATCGCGGCGGCTGCGCCGCTCCGATGGCACCCTCTCGCTGGCGGGCAAACGCTATGAGGTCCCCGATCGCTATCGTCACCTGGAAAGGCCCCTGGTCGCCTATGCCCGTTGGGATCTGACCCAGGTAGAGCTTTTGGATCCCCACACACGAGGCCCGTTGTGCCCTCTCTACCCCTTGGATAAGTTGGCTAATGCCGATGGTCAGCGTCGGCGCCGGGAGCCCACCACCGATAAACCTGCGCCCGCACCAACCCAGGGCGAACTGTCGCCCCTGCTGCGCAAGCTCCAGGCCGACTTCGCCGCTACCGGCCAGCCGCCGGCCTACCTGCCTACCCCCGATGAACAGGAGAACCGTCCATGAATCCTCAACGCCTCGCCCTCTACGGCCTGAAGTGGAATCCCTTCACCCCCGCCATCCCGGTCGAGGGGCTCTACACGAGCCCTCGGATCGATCTCTTCTGTCGCCGCATCGAGACTTCGCTGGTGCGCGAGGGCGGCTTCGCTCTGATCAGCGGCGATCCCGGCACTGGCAAGAGCGTCTCCTTGCGACTGCTGGCCGAGCGCCTTGGGCGCCTGCCAGATCTCTCCGTCGGGGCGCTGACGCACCCCAGCAGCAATCTGGCGGATTTTTATCGGGAGATGGGCGATCTGTTCGGTGTCGAGCTGCGCCCTCATAACCGTTGGGGCGGCTTCAAGGCGCTCCGGGCTCGCTGGCTGGCGCACCTTGAGGGTTCCTTGTTGAAACCGGTGCTGCTCATCGATGAGGCCCAAGAGATGCATCCGGCGGTGCTCAATGAGCTGCGTCTGTTGACCAGCACCGACTTCGATTCACGCTCCTTGTTGAGCGTGGTCCTCGCCGGTGATGCGCGTCTGCTCGACAAGCTGCGCCGTGATGATCTGCTGCCCCTGGGTTCGCGTATTCGCACCCGCCTGGCCTTCACCCATGCCGAGCGCGAGGAGCTGATGGCTTGCCTCAAGCATCTGGTCGATCAGGCGGGCAACGCCCGCCTGATGACTCAGGAGCTGATGCAGACCCTGTGCGATCACGCTGCTGGCAACTTCCGTATTCTCACCACCATGGCCGCCGAACTCCTCGCCGTCGCCGCCGAGCAGGAGCGCAGCCTGCTCGACGAGCAGCTTTATCTGGAGGTCTACGCCAATATCCCGACCAAGGAGCGCGCATCGACGTGAAAAACGACAATCCCCCGATCCATCCTCCGCCCTGGCTTTACTCCCCTTATCAGGAGATGACCGACAAGGAGGTCGAGGCGGTCATCGACTTCCTCTACGAACTCATCAACGCCTTTGAGAATCGCTACGCCGCTCAACTCTACCGCATCGCCCGCAAGAAGGAGAAGGCGTTGCGGCAATCGAGGAACGATCCGTAACTTATCAGTGGCCGGTGTCCCACATGCGGACATCGGCTCTGGTGCTTGCGCCCATCAAACAATCTAAATAACACCACATCAAATACTGTGGACGCTCTCAGTACATCACTGTTAGGATACTGCACAAACAAGGCACGCAGACCAGCAATGGGCGCAATATACTCCAGATCAGCACCCCAGAAAGGATGGGTAAGCAGCAGGATGATCGGCTCCAGCGAACCATCATGGAGCTGGCTGCGCAGGGCTTGTGCCTTACTCAGCACAGCCTCAATAGCAACCAGATTATAGCTGCGG
>JAOUJT010000286.1 GCA_029883105.1 Gammaproteobacteria bacterium | reverse complement strand
AAGGTAGCCAAGAAGAAGGCGACCAAGAAAAAGGCTAAAAAGAAGGTAGCCAAGAAGAAGGCGACCAAGAAAAAGGCTAAAAAGAAGGTAGCCAAGAAGAAGGCGACCAAGAAAAAGGCCAAAAAGCGTTAAGTTGACCCTTTGAGGTCACATGAAAGCCGCTGTAGTTTATACAGCGGCTTTTTTATTTATTGCGTTTAAGTTTGTTCTGCTGCAGATTCATGTGGCTGGCGAATGTATGTTGGGGCGTAAGTTCGTAGCTACAGGCCTCTGGTAGACGGGCTCCATGTCGAAACATTCTGGGATTTGGGTAATCATCACAAATGGTGGGCCGTGTCAGGTAGATTTTGCATCGATTGTCCTCACCGATGTGTCGACAGCTAAAATAGAGGCCATCAGACTCCTCGTCCTGATACACAGGTTCAAAGATTTCATAGTGAGGCTGTCGGGCTAATAAGCGCTCTAGCTGTTGCTGGTTTTTAATCACACTATCCCCATCGTAGAGCAGTAGATTGCGGCAGCAATGCCCACATTGGTTACAACTTCCCTGAATTACCTTGCCCTTATGGGCAAAACGGTTCGTGATCCACTGCACTACATGTTTTATCATGGTTGACCTGATGTCAGTACAAGCAACCATCTCGGATGCTTTTTAAAAGACTTAGTTTAACGAAGGAATGGGTATGAGCAAACATTACGATCTTATCGCAATCGGTGCAGGTAGTGGCGGTCTGTCCGTGGCTGAGCGTGCAGCCAGCTATGGTATGAAGACAGCGGTAGTAGAGATGTCTAAACTGGGCGGTACCTGTGTCAACATCGGTTGTGTACCGAAGAAGGTGATGTGGTTTGGTGCCAATGTTGCTCATACGCTGCATGATGCGGCTGGCTATGGTTTTGATGTAGAGGTGAAGAGCTTTGACTGGGGCAAATTGGTTGCGGCTCGAGAGGCATACATCAAAGGGATCAATGACTGGTATGTGACCTACCTGGAAGACAGTAAGGTGGATCTCATACGTGGGGAAGCAGGGTTTGTGGATGCCCATACCCTTGAAGTGGATGGCGAGCGCTTTACTGCCGATCATATTGTTATCGCGCCCGGTGGAGTACCGGTGGTGCCGGATATCAGCGGGGCTGAATTGGGCATAACCTCCGACGGATTTTTTGCCCTCACCGAACAACCCAAAGAGGTGGCTGTGGTCGGTGCTGGTTACATCGCTGTTGAACTGGCCGGGGTGCTACAAGCTCTGGGTTGTAATGTCAGCTTGCTGCTGCGAGGTCAACGCCTATTAAAAGAGTTTGACCCTATGCTTAGTGAGGTACTGATGGATGAGATGCTGGCTCAGGGTATTAATGTCATGCCCAACATTCAGCTAGAATCTCTCAGCAAGGCCGATGATGGTAGTCTGACCCTGAAGTGTGGCAGCGGTATTACTCGTACCGGTCTGGATACGGTTATTTGGGCCACCGGTCGTCGACCTTATACGGATAATCTGAATCTGGCAGCTGCGGGTGTGGAAGTAAATGACCGTGGTTTTATCCCTGCCGATAAATTCCAGCAAACCAATGTTGGCGCTGTGTATGCCCTTGGGGATGTTACGGGCAATATTGCATTGACTCCTGTGGCTATCGCTGCAGGTCGTCGTTTGGCGGATCGTCTGTTTAATCACATGCCTGAACGTCATCTTGATTACGAAAATGTCGCTACGGTAGTGTTTAGTCATCCACCCATTGGCACCGTTGGCTTGGGAGAAGATGAGGCCCGCGTGATCCATGGTGATGCGGTGAAGGTTTACTCCACACGATTTACCGCCATGTATAACGCCTTTACCGAGAACAAGCCGAAGACGGCAATGAAACTGGTCTGTGTCGGTGCCGAGGAGAAGGTGGTAGGTGTACACATCATTGGTGCGGCTGCGGATGAGATGCTGCAAGGTTTTGCGGTGGCGGTGAAGATGGGTGCCACCAAGGCGCAGTTTGACGATACGGTTGCCATCCATCCCAGCAGTGCCGAAGAATTGGTAACCATGCGCTAATGGCGATCCGTGATTACCAGACGCTGACACCTGTTATCGACATCAGTGCCTATGTGGATGAGGCCGCACTGGTGATCGGTGAGGTGACGGTAGGCAAGCAAAGCTCGATATGGCCTATGACCGTGGTGCGTGGTGATGTGAACCACATCGTGATTGGTGATGAGACCAATATTCAGGATGGTTCGGTATTACACGTAACGCACAAAAATGATCACAAGCCGGAGGGTAATCCTTTGCTGATCGGTGATCGGGTGACTGTGGGGCATAAAGTGATTTTGCATGGCTGCCAGATTGGTAATGATTGCCTCATCGGCATGGGCAGCGTGATCATGGATGGGGTGGTGATCGAGGATAAGGTTCTGGTGGGTGCCGCCAGTCTGGTTCCACCTGGAAAGCGTCTGCAATCGGGATATCTTTATCTCGGTAATCCAGTTAGACGTGTACGCGCCTTAAGTGAGCAGGAACTCAGTTACTTCAGCTACTCCGCACAGCATTATGTCAAATTGATGCAGCAGTATCGTCAGTCCATTTAAGCAACGCTTAACTCTTCGCGTAATAGTCTCATTACCGCATCCACTTCAGGTCGTACACCGCGCCACAGAGCGAAGGATTCGGCTGCCTGACCTACCAGCATACCCAGACCATCCAAACTCCTTTCCGCACCATGTTGTGAGGCCCAGAGCATGAATACAGTAGGCTCAGCCCCATACATCATGTCGTAACACCAGGCATTTTGCTTCAGCAGGTCATCAGGCAAGGGTGGTAGTTCGCCATGCAGGCTGGCTGAGGTGGCGTTGATGATCAAATCAAACTGCTGGCCATGTAGTGCCTGAAATCCACAGCCAGAGATGTTGCCTAGGTGCTGAAACTCTTGCGCCAGTGAAATAGCCTTGTCTGCAGTGCGATTGGCAATAAGTAAGCGAGCTGGTTGTTCGGTTAGCAGCGGTTCCAACACACCTCGTGCGGCACCACCGGCACCGAGTAATAGGATGGAAATGTCTGCCAGTGATTTGCCATGATGATCGCGGATATCCCTGACTAGCCCTATACCGTCGGTATTGTCTCCCAGGATCGTTCCATCCGCTTCAAACTTTAAGGTGTTTACGGCACCGGCTAGTTTGGCTCGCTCTGTCAGTTGATCCGCCAGCTTCCAAGCCTCGTGCTTGAACGGCACGGTGATGTTGAGTCCCTTACCGCCAGTGGCCTGGAAATTTCCCACTGCCTGCGGGAAACCACCGGGTTCGACCAGAATCGCGGTGTATTCGATACTCTCTCCGGTCTGTCGCGCAAATTGGGTATGGATGTGTGGGGACTTGCTATGGCCGATGGGGTTGCCCATGACCGCATAGCGGTCAGGGGCCGGGTTAAAATCAAAGGGATCGGACATTACTGACCGAATATCCCTTTGAGGATATAGAAGATGATAATAGCGAGGATGGCACCGGCAGGTAGGGTGACGATCCATGATAGGAAGATGGTTCGAATCACATTCATATTCAGTGCTGCGATACCGCGGGCCAGACCGACACCCAATACCGCACCCACCAGGGTGTGCGTGGTAGAGATGGGCAGTCCCCAGCC
>JAOUJT010000002.1 GCA_029883105.1 Gammaproteobacteria bacterium | reverse complement strand
GAATCCGTGCGTACCTGAAGACTCCACAACCCGTGTATCGCGACGCTTCTTCTTACCACGACGAGCAGTGCGATCATTATTGCCAGCAGAAGTGGAAAGCTTGTCTCGCTTACCTCCACCGCCGCCACGGCGATCATCTTTAGAATCTTTACGCTTGCTGGCATCTTCCTTGCCGGCAAATTTGTCGGCCGGTTTCTTCACCGCTTCCGCAACAGGTGCGGGTTTAGGCTTAGGCGCAACGACCGGAGCAGCTTCTACCGCTTCAGAAATTTCCGCCACAGCGTCTTCTGCCAAGGAGGGTTCAACCGCTACGGCTTCGATGACGGCTTCATTATGAACAACCACTTCTTCCTCGACAGGCGCCACAATTTCGTTCAATTCTTCAACTGGCGGCTCTTCGGCTTTTTGCTCATCTTCTATGGTGCTACGCTTCACGTAGGTGCGCTTTTTGCGTACTTCAACGGTAACCGATTTACTACCTGTCTTGGCGCCACTTTGTGCCAAGGCACTGGTGGTTTTGCGCTTTAAGGTAATGCGCTTTGGCTCACTAGCTTCATCTTCAGTGCCACGCTTGCTGCGCAGAAGATTCAATAGCTTCAGCTTGTCGTCTTCACTGAGGACGGTATCAGCCCCAGACGCATCTACACCGGCTTCCTTGAGCTGTTCTATTAAACGCTCAACTGGCGTACCGACGGTCTCTGCAAATTGTTTGACAGTTACACCTGACATCTAAACTCCCCTGTCGCCCTACTCGACGACGGCCTCTTCATCGGCAAACCATGGCGCACGTGCAGCCATAATCAGTTTTGCCGCTTTATCTTCATCTATACCATCAATATCGGTAAGATCGTCTACTGCCTGTTCAGCTAGCTCTTCCATGGTGGTGACACCACGCTTGACCAATTCTTTGGCCAGAGCGTCGTCCATCCCCTCCATTTCAAGCAAATCCTGAGCGGGTTCAGTTTCATCAAAATGTTCTTCACTGGTAATGGCACGAGTCAGCAAAGCATCACGAGCACGATTACGTAACTCGGTAACGATATCCTCATCAAACTCTTCAATCTCCAGCATCTCGGCGGAGGGAACGTAGGCCACCTCTTCCAGACTGGAGAAGCCTTCGCGTACCAAAATCTCGGAAACGTTATCATCGACATCAAGATTATCCACAAACAGTTGAATCAGTGTTTGTGCTTCTTCTTCACTCTTCTCTTCCGCCTGCTCATCGGTCATTACATTGAGGTTCCAGCCAGTGACTTCACTGGCGAGACGGACATTTTGACCACTACGACCAATGGCCTGCGACAACTGCTCTTCCTCAACAGCCACATCCATACTGTGTGACTCTTCATCGACGACTATCGAGCTCACCTCTGCCGGAGACATGGCATTAATAACAAACTGTGCCTCGTTCTCATCCCACAGAACGATATCGATACGCTCACCAGACAACTCATTGGACACGGTCTGAACTCGAGAGCCCCGCATACCCACACACGCGCCAACTGGATCGATGCGTGAATCTGTGGAGTGAACGGCAATCTTGGCACGCGAACCGGGATCTCGTGCTGCACTCTTGATCTCTATCAGGCCTTCACCAGCCTCAGGGACTTCCAGCTTAAACAGCTCGATCAAAAACTCCGGTGCTGTACGTGTAATGAATAACTGAGGACCACGAATTTCAGAACGTACTTCCCGCAGATAACCACGAACCCGGTCACCCGCGCGAACCGATTCCCGAGGAATCAGATCTTCCTTGGCGATCAAGGCCTCTACGTTATTGCCCAGATCCAGAATCACATTGCCACGTTCAACACGCTTAACCACACCATTGATAAGATCGCCAACACGATCTTGATAATCATCAACGACTTTCGCGCGCTCAGCCTCACGTACTTTTTGCACGATAACCTGTTTCGCGGTTTGTGCCGCAATACGGCCAAATTCTACAGAGTCCACTTCATCTTCGGTGAAGTCTCCGAGCTGAATCTCAGGCTCATCGATCTGAGCGGCACTTATGGTCATCTGACGTTCAGGAAACTCCACGCCATCATCTTCCACGACTTGCCAGCGACGGTAAGTCTTGTACTCACCAGTATCACGATCGATATCAACACGAATATCGACTTCGCCTTGGTGGCGTTTTTTCGTAGCAGTCGCCAGCGCAATCTCCATTGCACCAAAAATGATTTCCTTATCGACCCCTTTTTCATGGGAGACCGCATCTACGACTAACAGGATCTCTTTACTCATATCAGCCTCTATTCATGACCTCTTATCGGGATATTCCCTCAATCGAACACCGGCACCAGACGTGCTGCGTCGATATCATCCAAACCCAGGCGATACTCCTGAGCGTCCATATCAATCACTACCGTATCGCCATCCACTTGTTTAATTATTCCAGTGAGCTTTCTTCTGCCATTGATCGGAGAGTTCAGCTTTAACTGTACTTGCTCACCGGTGAAACGTAAAAACTGCTTCAGGTTAAACAAGGGTCTGTCTGTACCCGGCGAAGAGACTTCCAGAGAGTAGTTACCCTTAACCGGATCCTCTACATCCAACAAACCGCTAACCTGGTGACTGACACTGACACAGTCTTCAACCAGAATGCCGTTCTCATGATCTATATATATACGCAATACCGAGTGTCGGCCCTGTGGCAGATGCTCGATACCAACCAGTTCATATCCCAGGCCTTCTACGGCCGGTTCTATTAATGACCATAGTCGGTCAGATGCCTTACGCATGGCTATTATTCACCACAAATAAAAAATGGGCCCAAGGCCCACCTAATACTACAAGTCCTTGATGTTAATGGATTATTTCACCCTATTTAACATCTCACAAGCCTTGCCGCTATAAAAAAGGCCCCTAATGGGGCCTTTTTAATTATTCAGTATACGATGGGTAAAATACCCCAAACGTATGGATGTATTACTTGAGCAGTAAGGTAATACATATAACTGGTAGCGGGGGCAGGATTTGAACCTACGACCTTCGGGTTATGAGCCCGACGAGCTACCGGACTGCTCCACCCCGCAACAGAGGCCGTAATACTACGCATACCTTCATGACATTACAAGCAGCATTTCATTTATTTTAATGTATAGCCTATTCTCACTCAAAGCCCAACCTTTTGTCTCATCAAATTGGACCAAACTAACGGTAGAATTTGCACCGCACACCATTGCATGTTGCACCTGAAGTAGTAATAAATAGACTCTTATCTTTCTCAAGCATTTGATTTATCAAAGATAGTATCCTGGCATAACTTTTGCTCTACCATATATTCTGTGCGACCTATGTCGAACAATAACGACTAAAAAAGTTGTGAGGAGTTATACCAATGAACCAAAGTCGTAGAACTTTCTTAAAGGCCTCCCTGGCAGTGGGTACCGTAGCCATTGCTGTAGGTGGAGGCCTTCTTGCGCCATCACGAGTTATGGCGGCCCAGTGGTCCAGTGCAGCCTTTGCTGCAACCAGTATGGAAGCTGCCTTAACTAGCCTGGAAGGCATTAGTAAAACTGAGGCCTCTGCTGCCATCAAGGTTGATGCCCCGGATATTGCTGAAAACGGTGCCGTTGTCTCTATTGGCATAGAAACCAGCCTGAGCGGTGCAGAATCCATTTCTGTACTCATACCCAACAATGCCAGTCCGCTGGCGGCCAAGTATGTACTGGGCAAAGACACTGATGGCTTTATCAATCTCCGTGTTAAAATGCGCAAAACATCCGATGTTGTCGCAGTTGTGAAATCCAACGGAAAACTCTTCTCCGCAAAGAAGGCCGTCAAGGTAACACTTGGTGGATGTGGCGGTTAGGTTTGATAACAAATTACAAGTGAGGATGTAACAATGGCTCAAAAACCTATGAAAATACGCGCCTGGATGGATGGCGAACGTGCAATGGTTAAGGCAATAATCTTCCACCCAATGGAAACTGGCCTGCGCAAAGACCAAAAGACAGGCAAGAAGATTCCAGAGCATTTCATTAAAGAAGTGATTTGTAAGCACGGCAACAAGACCGTTCTGAACTGCTTGTGGGGTACCGCCGTATCAAAAAACCCCTTCATGTCCTTCCGTTTTAATGGTGCCAAGTCTGGTGACACGGTTTCCATCAACTGGGTAGACAACCAGGGAAATAAAGAGAGCACCGAGGCAAAGATCAAGTAATCTTTAACTCGTGCTTATACAAAAGGTGCATCTCGATGCACCTTTTTTTATGCCTGGACGAGCTGTGGATTAACGACCCTAGTTATCTCCGATAGGTTGCCGGAGTGTAGGGATGCTTAATGGACTAAGTATGACGAGGCGGAGCTTAGGTTGCCCTGACACCGCAGGTGTGGGGTCATGTGCCGAACGGCTAATACAATGAGTGTTCTATGAGACAATCTGATGAAACTCAGTAGGGGCTGCCAGGTGTCGTATCTGCGTACAGGATCCCCTGCAACTCAAAGAACCCCTTCGGACTTTGCCGTAGCTGCGCGTAATGTCGAGTGCCCTTTGGGTAACACTTAATGAAACTCCGAAGGAGGTTCTAAGTGCCGGGCAAAAAAAATGGTGCCCTAAGGCACCACACAATCAACGAAGAGGAAACTTTATATTTATTGAGCTTGTAGCTTAAGGCTTGATGTAGTTGTAGCCCATCTGCTCCAGGTGAGCGATCTGAGCTACGCCTGAAGGCACAACTTCTGCGTTCAAGTTAATCTTGGTCTTATCAATTTTCTTACCACGAATGGTATTGGCACAAATCTGGAACTTTACACCGCGGTTCGACAGCTTGTTTACCATATCGTTCATATCACGACCCTTGGCATCCTTGGAACCGTCAACCAGGGTGAAAGCACCTTTGGAATGGGTAACAACAATCAGCTCAACATTTTCGTCACCCAGAGCATTCAGGTGGTTCTTAGCGTTACGCAGGGCACCAAAAGCAGAATCGATATCGTTCAAATGATAAACAACCTTCTGCTTGTTGTAGCCATTCTTGGCAGGTTCCATCTTGGCGCCAGTAGCGCAGGCAGACAGTACAACACCAAGACCCACTACAGACAGCAGTGCCATTAACTTCTTAATTCTTATCATCTTCAAACTCCTCCAGAAGAATTATATGTATTACAACTTATGCAGCTATATGCAAAGCAAAGGTCATACCAAACCAAAACCTATCGGTCTTTATTTAATAAAATCAGTCGGTTATATATATAATATCAAAAATAGAGAATTTGGCGGGACGTTTTGCGGTGCATGTTGCAATACTCGAGGGTGTATATTACACCCTCTGCTGCTGTTCCACTTCATAACGCTGCAACTTGCGCCACAAGGTAGTTTTATCAATGCCAAGAAGTTCAGCGGCCTTGACCTTTTTCCCCTCACAGTGTTTCAGTACATGCTTTATATAGCGTCGTTCTAGTTCATCTAGCGAGACAAAATCCTGGCCATGATAGAATAAAGATTGTATATCATCCTCACTATATTGCTGAGCGGGATCATCCCACTCCATAACCTCAGACTCAGCAAGGATTACACAGCGCTCGACGACATTCCGAAGCTGGCGAATATTTCCCGGCCAATCAGCATTACATAAACGAACAACAGAATCTGTATCAAAACCTGTAACCCTGCGGTTGTACCTTTGCACATACTCCTGAACAAAGATGTCTATTAATCTGGCTATATCGTCTCGCCTACTATTTAGAGTTGGAACCTGAATATTCACGACATTTAAGCGGTGGTAGAAATCATGTCGCAAGCTCCCCTCTGCCACCATTTTTTCTAAATCTCGGTTACTAGCAGCGACAATTCTTACATCAATAGGGATCTCTTCGACACCACCAACACGAATTATCTTTCTCGCCTCGATCGCCCGCATTAATTTCATCTGCATGGAATCAGGGATATTGCATATTTCATCGAGAAAAAGAGTGCCTCCACTGGCCTGCTCCATTAAACCGATTTTTCGATGTACCGCGCCAGTAAAAGAACCCTTTTCATGACCAAACAGCTCGCTCTCCAGCAATGTTTCGGGCAAAGCACCACAATCAATAACCACGAACGGTCCGAGTTCCACACGTGGACTATAATCATGTAAGGCGCGAGCAACCAATTCCTTACCACTACCAGATTCACCACTAACGATGACGCAGCAATCAACACCAGCAACCTTATCAATTGTATTATAAAGACGCTCCATTGCCTTCGAACTACCTATCATGCCAAATCGGTCTTCGGAATCAACCAGCCGTTGTTTGAGGAATTTATTTTCATTCTTCAAGTGGACAGCTTGCATGGTTCTATCTAATAAAAGTTTAAGCTCGTCAAAATCAAAAGGTTTTTTAATAAAATCAGTCGCTCCACATTTCATTGCTTCGACGGCATTGTCAACCGATGAATAACCCGTCATCACCAAGACTGGTATTTCAGGATCTCTGTTACGTACTTCAGTTAGTAATTCAAAGCCATTCATTTCAGGCATACGAAGATCGGTAATGATCAGATCTGCACCATGCTCTTGAAATTCTTTGAGGCCTTCCTTTGCAGACTGAAATATTTTACAGGTATATCCTACATCCCCACATTGACGTTTCATAACTCGACCGGTAACCGGATCATCGTCAACGAAGAGTATTTTCATGTTTTCAGCCAACATATTTAAGATCCACGCTAGAGTGCTGCACAGGAGAAGTGGATAACTCCGACAAAGATATAGGTAATTCTATGCTTGCCTTAATACCACCTACGGGCATATTTTCAAGATGTATACTTCCTGAGTGTTTGTTAACGATGCCATAACTAACTGACAAACCCAGTCCCGTACCTTCGCCTTCCTTTTTGCTGGTATAAAATGGATTAAAGACCTTTGTAATTTCACTTTGCGGGATTCCACAACCCTGGTCTATTATTTCAAGTCGGACTACATTATTTAACGTTTCACCATTTATACGGATGGTTGAATCTGGTTTCGACGCATGTACAGCATTAATTATCAAATTGACTAAAACCTGTTGTATCTGATTTGGATCGCCTTCCAGTTCGAGACTGTCGTCCAGATGTAAATCCAATTTTATTCCGTTAACTTCAATACTATGCTTCATCAATATCAGAGTATCATCCAGCAACTTTGCCAAATCAAATTTCTGACAGACTAAATCCTTTTCACGTGCAAAGTTAAGAACACCTTGAACGATACGAGCACATCGTTTCCCCTCTTGCTTTAGAAGACGAAGATCCTCCTGGATCTCCTCATTTTTTTCATTCTTCAAATAATTATCGATCAAGGAGCTTAAGGAAAGAATATTCTGTAAAGGATTATTTATTTCATGTCCGATCCCTGCGGCCAAATGACCTAAAGCAGCTAATCGCTCAGACTGTAATGCCGCATGGGCCGCCTTGTCCCGCTCTTCCTCTGCACGTTCAAGATTTTGGGCGAGGTAATTAAAAGCCCTTCCAGCACTGCCAATTTCATCCTGACGTTTGCCCTGGTAACGTACAGTATTTTCGCCATCCGCATAGTCTGTGATGATCGTAGCCAGCTGTTGCACCGGTCGTGCAATACGGGAAGATAACCAGCGAACCGTAATAATGCTTGTAACCAGAAGAACCACAAGGAGATATAAAATAGATTTTCGAATCTCTTCTGTAGAGGCAAGTATCTCACCACGGTTGGTTTCTATTATTAACAACCACTCGGTGAGACGATTCTCATAGGGTCTTATCTTTTGAAAGTAAAATTGACGTCCATTTTCAAGGCGTAGCTTTCCTCGACTGCCCGTAACCTTAAGTGATTGCCATTCTTTGTCACCGATTTCTGACGGGAAACGAAAACTACTGCCTAATTGGTTGGCAAATCGTCGCTCTGTATCTCTGTGGTATAAATATATTCCATCTCGAGATTGATTATCAGATAACTCCGCAATGTATGCTTTTCTTGAATGTCCACCTAGGGTCGCTTCTACCACGGTATCTACACGTGTGCCCCACATGTTTACCACAAACACACCCAGTAGCTTTCCATCCGCCCTTATGGGCACTGAATAGCGTAACATGGCAGGACAGAAGTCAGCCTCAGTCGTCACCTGTCCCAACTCAAAGTTGGATATCTCTACATCATCCTGAGTAGTAACTGCAGATTGGAAAAAATCTTTTGTTATTTGATTGGCGACATAGGCGCGCTTGATTACCGGGTCATACAACTCTGCGGGAATATGTTTTCCTTCCTTTGCCTTTACCAGTGTTTTTCCACTAGCATCAATAAAACGCAGACCTTGTATCCCCGGCACCGCAGCCTGGTAATCATAAAAAAAGCTCGCCAGTTGCTGGGACATCACTTGATACTGCTGATCAGAAGCGGTTAATGCATTGCGGGCGAAGTGTTGTACCACAGGTACTTTAGATAGACCGAGGGCGAGTGATTTTTGAGCATCCAGTAAGGCCTGTAGCTCATTTGACATCTTACTTAATGTTGTACCCAACTCACGTTCGGTACGTAACTGTATTTCTTGTTCCTCTTTCTCAACCACACCAAACAACAGCACTAATAATGGTACTAAAGTCATCAAGGTTAAGATTAGGAATAGACGATTCCGAATTGACATAATTGCATCCTGCCATCTTGGTGCAGATTGCAATAGTGTAACACGAAATCGTCCAGCGATCTCGTCAAGATAGCACTATAACACCATGTTATTACTCAGTTTTTATACGAAGATGGTGTTTAAGGTCAATTTGAAAGATCACACCAGGTAAGGCAAAGACCATGAATAGACATAGGGTAACCACGTAGAATTCCCAACTTTGCTCGTGACGAACACCATTCAACTTGGTTTCCAAACCCAGAGCAGCAGTACCTATGATGAAATAGAGTGCAAACCATTCCATAAGACGAATGGAAAATGCTTTCTCTTTCTTTAATGATTTAAGTGCAAACAATTTTTCTGTAAACCACGGCAGGTTAGCCAATAAAAATGCAGCAACTATTAGCAACCAAATAGCAACACTAGAACCCATTATTACCTCAATAATCTATACTTTGAATTAGACAAACACAGAGATACATAGGGCCATTAACGAGCCTGGTAGTATCCCCATCGCTAAAATACCAACACCATTTAAACTCAGTGCAAAATGAAGATCCAAATTTTTCTCTATCGGTGACTTATCTTCGGCTTTGTCAAAATACATAAGTTTGATGATACGTAGGTAATAGAATACACCTATCACCGAGAATATAACTGCAACGATGGCCAACCATGTCATTCCAGCATGAACCAATTCTTTGAGTACAAACAACTTGGCCCAGAAACCTAAGAATACGGGCACACCTGCCATAGAGAACATAACAAACATCATTACCAGGGCAAACCACGGGCTTCTCTCATTCAACCCCTTAAAATCATCGATTCGTTCTGCTTCAAAGCCGGTGCGGCTTAACAGTACTACCATACCAAAAGCAGCCAAGCTCATTAAAGTGTAACTAATGGTATAAAACATCGCGGCGGCATAGCCTTCACTGCTTCCGGTCAAGACCCCAAGCATCAGGAAACCCATGTGAGAAATGGTTGAGTAAGCGAGCATACGCTTAATGTTGGTTTGAGCTATGGCAAATAGGTTGCCCACAGCCAGGGAAAGTACGGACAAAATAATCAGCATGTCCTGCCAGTGTGATTGCAGTCCCGACAGACCGTCTACCAGTAAACGTATCATCATCGCAAAGGCGGCAATCTTTGGTGCACTGGCAATGAATAATGTAACGGCAGTAGGTGCCCCCTGATACACATCAGGAACCCACATGTGAAAAGGTACTGCACCCAATTTAAAGGCTACACCGACAACAATAAACACCAGTGCGAACACAGTAACCAGGCTCATTTGGTTGGTGGTGATCTGCCTACTAATTTCCGATAGGTCGAGACTTCCGCTAGCGCCGTACAACATAGACATGCCATATAGAAGCATCCCGGATGCCAAAGCTCCGAGGATGAAGTACTTCATCGCCGCCTCGGATGCAAAGATAGAATCTCGTTGCAATGCAACCATGGCATACAGAGCCAGGGAGAGTAATTCCAGCCCCAGATAGACCGTCAGCAGATTGTGCGCAGATACCATGACCATCATGCCCAGAACGGCAAACAGGCCTAATACATAGAATTCACCCTTAAACAGATTCCTTACCTGCAGGTAGGAGCGTGCATAGAGGAATACCATAAAGGTAGACAGGTAAATAAACGCCTTCAGTACGTCACCCTTTGCATCACGTACAAAGGTATCACTAAACGCCAGCTGGCTGCCCTCACTAAAGGTGGTTAAGGTCAGTACTGCGGCACCTAACAAGGCGGACTGTGATAGCAGATATGTTACAGAGCGAGTACGCTCAGTAAGGAACAGATCCACTAGCAGGATGATGCAGGCCATAGCCAGTATAAACATCTCTGGTATAGCCACTTGATAATTTGGAATTGCAAAATCCATTGGTTTCTCTCTTATAGTTTGGATTGACCAATATGTTGAATCAGGTTATCCACGGTGGGTCCCATAACATCCAAAAGTGGTGCGGGATATACACCCAGGCCTAGTATTGCCAATGCCAAGATGGCCAAGATAAAGAATTCACGAATGCTCAGATCCTCAAGTTTGGCAACATTGTCATTGGCCACCTCACCAAAGAAGACCCTTTTCACCATCCATAACGTATATGCCGCACCAATAATGAGTGTGGTCGCTGCCAGGAAGGCGTACCAGAAATTAGCGGTAAAGGCGCTCAGTATCACCATAAACTCACCGACAAAACCCGAGGTACCAGGCAGACCCGCATTGGCCATAGCAAAGAGCATGGCAAATGCTGCAAACTTGGGCATTTTATTCACCACGCCACCATATGCCGCTATGTCGCGTGAATGCATGCGGTCATACAGCACACCAACGGTAAGGAACATCGCGCCTGATATAAATCCATGAGAGATCATCTGGACTATCGCACCTTCCATGCCCAACGCCGCGCCATTCCAGCTGCCGGTATTCTCAAATATGCTGAAGGCAACGAAGAAGCCCAAGGTGACGAAGCCCATATGAGATATCGACGAATAAGCGATGAGCTTCTTCATGTCTTGTTGTACCAAAGCCACCAAGCCAATATAGACAACGGCGATCAGAGACAAGGTGATCATCATGCCATCCAGTGTGCTACTGGCGTCTGGGGTTATGGGCAAACTGAAGCGCAGAAAACCGTAGGCACCTAATTTAAGCATAATGGCTGCCAGTATTACTGAACCACCCGTGGGAGCTTCTACGTGCGCATCGGGTAACCAGGTATGTACCGGCCACATAGGAACCTTCACTGCAAAGGCAATAAGGAAGGCGAAAAAAATAAGGATCTGTTCGGTATGCCCCAGTTTCAGCCTGTGTAGATCAAGAATGGCAAAAGAGTCTCCCTGATAATACATATAGATCAGAGCCACCAACATAAATACAGAGCCAAAAAATGTATAGAGGAAGAATTTGATCGTTGCGTAAACGCGTCGCTCTCCACCCCATACACCTATAACGATAAACATGGGAATGAGCATCGCCTCCCAGAATACATAGAATAATATGACATCCAGAGAGGCGAACACGCCGATCATCAGACCTTCCATAATCAGGAATGCCGCCATGTACTGAGCCGTTTTATACTTTATTGAATCCCAGCCTGCCAAGACAACCAGAACGGTGGTAAAGGTAGTCAGCACAATCAGCGGCATGGAGATACCATCAACACCAAGATGATAATTGACCTTGAAGGTACTGACCCAGACATGCGGTCCTTCTACAAACTGCATCACCGCCAGGCTGGAATCAAATAGACCAAACAGAGGTAGTGAGAGTACGAAAGTTACCAACACGACCAATAATGCGATGACTTTGGCATCCAGGGCATTCTTGTCATTGCCGGTGATGAGAACCAGCACACCGCCTAGAATCGGTGTCCATATGAGTAGGCTTAATAGTGGCAAATCAGCAAACATGCGCCAGACCCTTCTTATTTATCCTAAAGTCACAAAAATCATGATTAAAAGCAGCAGGCCTATAATCATGGAAAATGCATAATGGTACAGATAACCTGATTGCAAATGACGGATGCGTGATGATATCCACACCACAGTTCGCGCGGTTCCGTTTACGATGGCGCCATCAATGATCTTCACATCGCCTATGCGCCATAAAAAGCTACCTAGTCCGCGACTACCATTAGCGAAAACTTTTTCGTTAAAATCGTCGAAACCGTATTTGTTTTCCAGTATGCGATGCAACCAGCTAAGTCGAGATTGCAGCATCTCAGGAATATCTGGACGCTTCATATAGAAGAACCAGGCAGTACCTACGCCAGCAAGTGCTAGATAAACAGCAGGCCCTTGCAGACCATGGACGATAAAACCAGCCCAGCTGGTAAAGTGCTTACCGATCTCTGCCAATACATCATGTTCAGGCGCAACAAAGATAACACCAGTGAAAAAGTCTCCAAACAACATGGGGCCAACGTAAATCGCACCAATAATCACCGAAGGGATAGCCAGCGCAATCAATGGGCCGGTAACAACCCAGGGGGGCTCATGCAAATGTGATCGGGTATGTTCATCCATGCGCTCCTTGCCGTGGAAGACAAGGAAAAATAGACGAAAACTGTAAAAGGCGGTAATAAAGACACCACTCAGAACAGAAAAGTAAGCAAAGCCAGAACCGGCAATCGTTGAATGATGTACCGCTTCTATAATCGCATCCTTGGAGAAGAATCCAGCAAAACCTGGGAATCCGATCAAAGCCAGTGATCCCAGCAACATAGTCCAGTAAGTAATGGGCATGTATTTCTTCAGGCCACCCATCTTGCGCATATCCTGTTCATGGTGCATGGCAATAATGACAGAGCCCGCGGCAAGGAACAGTAGAGCCTTAAAGAAGGCGTGAGTCATCAGATGAAACACACCCGCAGCATAAGCGGACGCTCCCAGAGCGACGACCATGTAACCCAGCTGTGATAGGGTTGAATAGGCGACTACACGCTTGATGTCGTTTTGAACCAGCCCCAACAGCCCCATGAACAGTGCCGTGATAGCACCAATAGTGATAATCACACTTAGCGCTGTTTCGGACAACTCAAACAACGGCGACATACGTGCCACCATAAAGATACCCGCAGTAACCATGGTAGCGGCATGGATCAGGGCAGAGATCGGTGTCGGGCCTTCCATCGAATCTGGCAACCAGACATGTAGAGGAACCTGAGCGGATTTACCCATAGCACCTATAAACAGCAGGATGCCAATCAATGTCATCAACGACCATGACTGACCAGGGATCACCTCCACAGTCAAATCCTTCATTAATGGAGCGGCGGTGAATACTTCGGCATAATCAAGGCTATTGAAGTACATCAATATTGCAGCAATACCCAACAAGAAACCAAAGTCACCAACACGATTTACCAAGAAAGCTTTAAGATTGGCGTATATAGCGGTAGGTCGCGTATACCAGAAACCGATCAACAGATATGAAACCAGACCTACCGCTTCCCAGCCAAAGAACAGTTGCATAAAATTATTGGCCATGACCAGCATCAGCATGGAGAAGGTAAACAGGGATATATAGCTGAAGAAACGCTGATAGCCCAAATCTTCCTTCATGTAGCCTATGGTATAGATGTGTACCATCAATGAAACGAAGGTCACGACGACCATCATCATTGCAGACAGAGAATCGATCAGGAAACCTATTTCAAACTTGATCCCATCTGCCACCATCCAGGTATAAACCGTAGCGTTATAGGCAGCATTACCATCGATAGTCATATACTTAAAGACATACATAGATAGCAGTGTCGCAATGCCCACGCCAAGGATGGTGACTACATGCGAAGCTTTACGACCGATTTGTTTACCGAACAGTCCGGCAATTATCGCACCCATCAAGGGTGCAAGGACGATAGTGAGATAGACGTTATGCATATTTTCGAACACTGGCCTACCCCTTCAAAGAATCCATGTCTTGAACATTAATCGTACGGCGGTTTCTGAACAACACCACCAAAATCGCCAAACCGATGGCGGCCTCTGCAGCGGCGACTGTGAGTATGAAGAAAACAAACACCTGCCCTGCGGTGTCACCTAAATAATAAGAGAAGGCAACAAAATTGATATTGACTGCCAGTAGCATCAACTCGATAGACATCAACAAAATAATCATATTTTTTCGATTGATGAAGATCCCGGCCATGCTAAGGGCAAAGAGTATGGCGCTTACTATCAAATAGCTGGATAACTCAATCATAACTGTGTCCTATTACTATCATCAGTCGTTTTCTTAATTGTTCTTTTCTGCGTCCATTTTCACCACACGCAGGCGATCTTCTTTTTTCACTTTGACCTGAGCATCAGGATCCTGGTGCTTAACCATCGGACGACGACGTAGGGTCAGGGAGATTGCCGCGATAATGGCTACTAACAAAATAACTGCCGCCAACTCAAATGGGTATACATAATCGGTATAGAGAATACGGCCTAGCTCAGCGATATTATTGTAGTCCGCACCATGACGCGCTGGAATAGAATGGCCGGAAAACTCAGAGCCTACAACGTAGGCCATCATAGCGATGACCACCAGTGCGATCATGACACCAACGGGTAGGTACCGCATGAAACCCTCCCTTAGTGGAATCAGATTGATATCCAGCATCATCACCACAAACAGGAATAACACCATAACTGCACCGACATAAACCAATACCAGTACGATGGCCAGGAACTCTGCCTCAAGCAAAAGCCACAGAGCGGAACTGGAGAAAAATGCCAATACCAGAAACATCGCGGCATGCACCGGGTTACGTACGGTAATCACCATAGTCCCTGCAAACAGTAATGTTGCAGAAAAAACATAAAAGACGATCTGTTCAAAACCCATAGTTCATACCTGTCTGGAAATTCTAACGAAACGCCGCATCTTCAGCACGATCGGCCGCAATCTCTTGTTCGTACTTATCCCCTAGGGCCAACAACTTTTCTTTTGTCATCAGCAAATCACCACGCTTTTCACCATGGTATTCAAAATTACGTGTCTCAACAATGGAATCGACCGGACAAGACTCTTCACAAAAACCGCAGAAGATACACTTGGTAAGATCAATGTCATAACGCGTGGTACGGCGTGAACCATCCTCACGTTCTTCAGATTCGATGGTGATCGCCAGTGCCGGACATACCGCTTCACATAACTTACAGGCAATGCAACGTTCTTCGCCATTAGGATAACGGCGCAATGCATGCTGTCCACGAAAACGATTGGACTGTGGTGTTTTCTCGTCTGGATAGATAATCGTGATCTTTTTACCGATCAGGTAACGACCCGTCAAACGCATGCCGCGCAACAGTTCCAGCAAAAACAGGCTCTTAATAAAACGTCCTAATGTATTCATATCTCTATCTCCTTGCCTCTACCCTTAATCAAACCAGGGACCGAGACCGGCGACGATGGCCCCGCCAAGTATGATCAGCCAGGCGATAGTAATCGGGATTAATATCTTCCAACCCAGGCGCATCAGCTGATCATAGCGATAACGAGGGAAGGTGGCACGCACCCACAGGAACAACAGCATAAAGAACGCTGTCTTAAGCAACAACCAAACGGTACCCGGCACCCATGCGAACCACTCTTCCAGATTTGGGATACCTTCAAAGGGTGATAACCAGCCGCCCAGAAACATCAATGCAGTCAGCATGGAAATTAAAATCATATTGGCGTATTCGGCCATGAAGAACAGACCAAAACCGAAACCAGAATACTCAACCTGGTAGCCCGCAACAATCTCGGATTCACCTTCTGCCAGGTCAAATGGGGGACGGTTGGTCTCTGCCAAACCAGAGATAAAGTAGATGACAAACAAGGGTAATAGTGGCAACCAGAACCACATCCAGAAACCACCCTGCTGGGCGTTAACAATTTCCCTCAGATTCAAACTGTGTGCGGCCATAATCACACCAACCAAAGCAAAACCCATAGCCAGTTCATAGGAGACGACCTGTGCCGCAGAACGCATCGCGCCCAGAAATGGATACTTTGAGTTAGAGGCCCAACCTGCGAGAATAATGCCGTAAACACTGAACGAGGTAAGTGCCAACACATACAACAGTGCTGCATTTGTATCGGCCAGGTAGAGTTCAGCATCAAACGGGATCACCGCCCAAGCGGCAATAGCTGGTCCGAAGGCTAAAATCGGACTCAGCAGAAACAGTGTACGGTTCGCTCCAGAAGGGATGATGATCTCTTTGAACATCATCTTGATGGCGTCAGCAATGGGCGTCAGCCACCCTCGGGGCCCCACATGCAGTGGACCTACACGACAATGAAAATAGTTCAGGATCTTTCGTTCCGCAAAGGTGTAATAGGCAACAGCTATAAGCAGTGGTACCAAGATGGCAATGATCTTCACCAGGATGATGATCAGCGTTTCCAATCCCGCCGGTAAGCCCCAACTTGAAATGAACTCAATCATTTACATATCACCCTTTATTATCCGTTCTTGGTCAGCGAGACCGAGGCAAAGTTTTCGCCCAAGTCAGCGGTCTGCTGCACACCCGCAGGTATCACCACACAAGCATCAGCAACCCGCTCATCGATCTCAACGATCAGCATGGCTGAAGCCTCCCCCTGACGAGCAATAATCTTATCGCCGGTTTGTATACCATGGCTGGAGGCAAGTTGTGAATTCATCCTGGCCACCACAGACATGGCATCTATAGTATTTTGTAATGCCTCACTGCGACGGGTATAAGCATCCACAGCATAGATGGATATTTCACCCAGACGTTGCAGTGGAGCGTCATCACTCAAACCGGAAGGATATGCCACCTGGCTAAACTTATCTGCAGGAATGTCAGCACATGCGCTGTGCAATTCATCCCTAACCTCCTCTGAACTCACATAGTCAAAACCAGATAGTTCGAAGAAGTTACCCAGAACACGCAGTATCTTCCATGCAGGCCTAGCTTCACCCGACGGCTGAACCGCACCAGCAAAGCTCTGCCACTTACCTTCACAGTTCACATAGGTGCCCGAGGTTTCCGTAAAGGCAGCGATAGGCAACAACACATCACTCTGCTCACGCAATGCGTCACTATCAAAACTGCTCAGACTAATGACACATTCGGACGCTTGCAGTGCGGCACGAGTACGTGCCGCATTGTTGATATCCAGCTCGGGCTCCAGGCCAATGAGCAGATAGGCCTTGCGGACTTGTTCTAGGCTCTCGGTAACATTCATACCACTACAGTCTTGTGCTGCGGCGGCTAAACGATGAGGAATGGCTCCAGATAACCAGCCACCTGCGGCGTTGGCACCATCGGTAAATTGACCCAGGCTGGCTGCGGACAGGTTTGACAACAAACTGGCCAGGGCACGTATATCCGCATACTGAGCACAGCTTTGTGTCAGATTGCCCATCAACACAACTGCCTTATCGGCGCTGTGCAGATGCTCTGCCATAGCCAATTGGATATCGTTACTGTCAATATTGGCAAACAACCTATCCAGCTCAGCAGGTCCCTGCTCACCCTTTAACTTTAATAAGGCCTTGGCGACACCAGCCAGCTGTTTGACCATAACCGTGGTGGAACCCAGCTCCATCTCACTCAGAGGAAAGTTGAAACCGTAATCAACAGGATTGATCGCCATCACCTTGGCACCATGCATGGCAGCCTTACGCAGACGAATCGCCGCCAGCGGTTGTTCCTTGCGTACATTGCAGCCAATTAACAAGGCCGCATCAACAGACTCTAGCTCCTTGATTGGCATACCCAATGACGGGTATGCAGGAGCCAGTGCCTGGTCACTAAAATCAGATTGACGTAAACGGTGATCAATATTGTTACTGCCCAGACTGCGTGCCAGTTTTTGCGCCAGGAACATCTCCTCTACCGTGGCATTAGGAGATATTAGAGTGGCTAGATTGTTGCCATCATCGGACATTGCCTCGGTCAAACGCTTCTTGGTAAATTCCAGTGCGGTATTCCAGTCAGTCTCTTCCCACTTACCGTTGACCTTAATCATCGGTACGCTCAGGCGCTGCTGACTATTCACCGCCAGATAACTGAAACGATCACGATCCGACAACCATACTTCATTGATCTCATCATTCTCACGCGGCAACACACGCATTACTTCACTGCGGCGGGTCTGAACAAAGATATTGGAGCCAAGACAGTCATGTGGTGCTACCGCAGGGCGATCATTCAGCTCCCAGGGACGGGCGGAATAGCGGAATGGTTTGGAGGTCAGGGCACCAACCGGGCAAAGATCGATAATGTTTGCCGATACCTCGGAGCTGATACTCTTTTCTATATAGGTACCGATCTCGGTATGCTCACCGCGACCTGTGGCTCCCATCTCACGTATACCAGCGACTTCCTGGCCAAAACGTACACAACGGGTGCAGTGGATGCAACGGGTCATGTCGGTGGCAATCAGTGGGCCGATGTTCTTCGCCGAGACCACGCGTTTGCTTTCACTAAAGCGCGATATATCTTGACCATAACCCAGCGCCATCTCCTGCAAATCGCACTCGCCACCCTGGTCACAAATAGGACAGTCCAGCGGATGATTGATAAGGAGAAACTCCATCACCGCCTTTTGAGCCGCCAAAGCCTTCTTCGATTTGGTGAACACCACCATGCCTTCGGTCACCGGAGTGGCGCAGGCGGGCATCGGTTTGGGGGCTTTTTCGACCTCGACCAAACACATACGACAGTTAGCAGCGACAGAGAGCTTTTTATGATAGCAAAAACGAGGGACGCGGATCCCTGCCTCATCGGCAGCCTCGATCAACATAACACCATCACGTGCCTGTATTGCTATTCCATTTATCTCGATGTTTACCATCGTATATCTCGTTTATTATGTTGTGTTCTGGGCCAAACCAGACCGATCCATCAAACCATGCACTGCTTGTGATCGATATGGTACTGGAACTCTTCACGAAAATGTTTCAGGAAACTTCGCACCGGCATTGCCGCAGCATCACCCAATGCGCAAATAGTATTGCCCATAATTCTTTCTGCAACACCATCCAGTAGATCAAGGTCTTCCTGACTACCCTGACCATTTTCAATTCTGTTTACTACACGGGATAACCATCCTGTACCTTCACGACATGGGGTACATTGACCACACGACTCTTCATAATAGAAGTGGGCGATGCGTGCCAGCGAACGCACCATACAGGTGGTCTCATCCATGACAATGACGGAACCTGCACCCAGCATAGAACCTGCCTTGGCGATGGAATCATAATCCATCGTCACATCCATCATCACATCTGCAGGCAATATCGGTGTAGACGAACCACCAGGTATGACGGCCTTTAGTTTATGACCATTACGTACACCACCGGCCATTTCCAATAGCTCCGAAAACGGCGTGCCCATGGGCACTTCGAAGTTGCCAGGATTGTTAACGTGCCCGGAAACACTAAATAATTTAGAACCACCATTATTGGGCTTACCCAATTCGAGAAACCATTCTCCACCGTTTTTCAGAATCACAGGTACTGATGCCAGTGTCTCGGTATTATTAATCGTTGTGGGTCGACCATAAAGGCCAAAGCTGGCAGGGAAAGGAGGCTTGAAACGTGGCTGGCCCTTCTTGCCTTCCAGCGATTCCAGCAGTGCGGTCTCTTCGCCACACACATAGGCACCGGCACCGAGATGGGAATAGAGATCCACATCTACACCGGCACCCATAATATTCTTGCCTAACAGGCCAGCCTTATAGGCCTCTTCCAGGGCAGCTTCAAAGCGCTCATAGGGTTCCCAGAATTCACCACGGATATAGTTATACCCACGTGTGGCACCTAAGGTGTAGGCCGCAATTGCCATCCCCTCGACCAGCTGGTGGGGATTGAAGCGCAGGATGTCGCGATCCTTACAGGTGCCGGGTTCACCCTCATCAGAATTACAAACAATAAATTTATCACCAGGGGCATTACGGGGCATAAAACTCCATTTCAAACCGGTAGGAAAACCCGCACCACCACGGCCTCGAAGAACAGAGATCTTAAGTTTCTCGATGATCTCTTCTGGCGGAGTCTTTTCCTTGAGGATCTTTTTCCACATCTCATAACCGCCATTGCCCTCATAAGACTCCATGGTCCAGGGCTTGTCGAGATGCATATTTCGGAAACAGACTTCGTTTGCCATTGTTCTTCCTACTCTCTGGTTTATAAGCGGTTTAGTCTAACTTCTCGAGTAATTCGTCCAACTTATCCGGTGTCAGGTTCTCATAATAATCGTTACCTACCTGCAGCATAGGTGCTCCACTACAGGCACCCAGGCATTCCACTTCCTTGAGGGTAAAACGCCCGTCAATAGTGGTATCACCAAAACCTATACGCAGACGCTTCTTTAGATGCGCTACCACATCATCCGAACCACATAACTGACAGGAGATATTGGTGCAAACACATATCTTGTGTTTACCCACGGGTTGTAATTCATACATGGAATAAAAGGTTGCCACCTCATAGACCGCTATCGGGTCTAACTGCAGATATTCAGCAATGGCATCCATCAAGGCATCAGTCAACCAGCCGCCGTTTTGATCCTGAGCTATGCGCAGCGCAGACATCAGTGCAGATTGTTGTTGGCCTTGTGGATACTTGGCAACCCACTTATCAATCTCAGCACGAGATTCAGTATTAAGGAGATTTATTTTCTTATCTGAACTCAACGATCTATCTCCCCAAACACAATATCCTGGGTACCGATGATGGCAACCACATCGGCCAACATATGACCACGGCTCATTTCATCCAGTGCAGATAAGTGGGCAAAACCTGGTGCGCGAATCTTCAGGCGATAAGGCTTATTGGCACCATCGGACATCATATAAACACCAAACTCACCCTTGGGATGTTCTACTGCTGCATAGGCTTCACCAGCCGGCACCGTATAACCTTCCGTAAACAGCTTGAAGTGATGGATAAGGGATTCCATATCCCCCTTCATTTCTTCACGCTTTGGTGGAGCAATCTTATGTTCATCCACCATTACCGAACCCGGATTCTTCCGCAGCCAGTCGATACACTGTTTAATTATACGATTCGATTGACGCATCTCTTCGATGCGTATCAGATAACGGTCATAGCAGTCACCATTGGTACCAACGGCAATATCAAAATCCATTTTGTCATAAACTTCGTACGGCTGCTTCTTACGTAAATCCCATTCGATACCCGAACCACGTAACATGGGACCACTGAAACCTAGCTGCAAGGCACGCTCTGGACTGACGATAGCGATATCGACGGTACGCTGTTTCCAGATACGGTTATCAGTCAGCAGAGTTTCATATTCATCGATAAGACCGGGGAAACGTTCAGTAAAATCTTCAAGGAAGTCCAACAAGGAACCATGACGGTTACTATTCAAACCTTTCACATCTTTACTGTTATGCCACTTGGACTCTTCGTATTTGGGCATGCTTTCAGGCAGATCACGGTAAACGCCACCAACACGATAATAAGCCGCGTGCAAACGTGCACCTGAAACGGCTTCATAGGCATCCATTAAATCTTCGCGCTCACGGAAGGTGTAAAAGAAGACTGTCATCGCCCCCACATCCATCGCGTGAGTGCCCAACTGCAACAGGTGATTCAGAATTCGAGTGATTTCGTCGAACATAACCCGGATGTATTGTGCTCGGATAGGCACCTTTACACCCAGCATCTTCTCTAGAGACATCACGTAGGCGTGTTCATTACACATCATGGAAACGTAATCAAGACGGTCCATGTAGGGAATGTTTTGATTATAGGGCTTGGTCTCGGCGAGCTTTTCTGTGGCCCGGTGTAGCAATCCAATGTGCGGGTCGGCGCGTAAAATCACTTCGCCTTCCATCTCCAGCACCAAACGCAATACTCCGTGTGCCGCAGGGTGCTGGGGACCAAAGTTAATGGTATAGCTGTTAATCTCCGCCATGCTTATTCCCCACTCTCTACTTTTTCATAACGATGATCATCACGAATGATGCGAGGAACATTGATACGAGGTTCGATACTCACGGGCTCATAGATAACGCGCTTCTTTTCCTCATCGTAGCGCATTTCCACATTACCGGAGAGAGGAAAATCCTTGCGAAATGGATGACCAACAAAACCATAATCGGTAAGAATACGACGTAAGTCAGGATGGCCCTCAAAAATAATACCGTAGAGATCAAAGGCCTCACGCTCAAACCAATTGGCTGCAGCCCATACATCGATGACTGATGTAAGTAGAGGAAATTCATCATCAAGGAAGGTACGTACACGTATACGATGATTGTTACTAATAGAAAGCAGATGATATACCACGGCGAAACGATCACCCTGCCATGTGCCGTCTCCATACTCAGAGTAATCAACACCACATAGATCAATGAGCTGTTCAAAGCCCAATTCTGTATCATCACGCAAGCGTGTACAGACATCTATGAGCTTGTCACGCGGTACTTGAATAGTCACCTCACCCAGTGCAAGCTCGGTGTTGATTCCCATACCAGAGAGGCGTTGTTCTATTTGTTTGACTAGTACCTGTATGGACATCGTTTCGCTCTCATTTACCTTGCGATGGTGTTAGTGCGTTTTATCTTATTACGCAACTGTATAAAGCCATAAAGCAGTGCCTCTGCAGTAGGAGGACAACCTGGCACATACACATCTACCGGCACAATACGGTCACAACCACGCACCACCGAATAGGAATAGTGATAGTAGCCACCACCATTGGCACATGAACCCATAGAAATAACCCAACGAGGCTCTGCCATTTGGTCATAGACCTTACGCAATGCTGGAGCCATCTTATTCACCAGAGTACCGGCAACGATCATCACATCGGACTGCCTGGGACTGGCACGAAAAACACCACTACCAAAACGGTCTATATCGTAGCGCGAAGCAACGGCGTGCATCATCTCTACCGCACAACAAGCAAGCCCGAACGACATGGGCCACAGGGAACCGGTACGCCCCCAGTTAATGAGTTTGTCCAGTGACGTAGTTACTACGCCTTCTTCAAAGACACCCTCTATTCCCATTCCAAGGCTCCCTTCTTCCACTCATAAATGAAACCAATAACCAGGATCGTAAGGAAAAGGACCATGGCAAGATAACCAAATATTCCGATCTCTTTAAGTACTACCGCCCAGGGAAAGAGAAAGGCGATCTCAAGATCAAAGATGATAAACAGGATGGCAACGAGATAGTAACGAACATCGAATTTCATACGGGAATCTTCGAAGGCTTCGAAGCCGCATTCATAAGGAGAGCGTTTAGCTTGATCAGGCCTTTGTGGCCCCAATATGAAACCCAGTCCCAGCAACACAACGGCGAGACCGAAACCAATGATGAGAAAGATCAGTATTGGTAAATAGTTTTCCAACATTTGAAAACCACTCCCTCTTTATATTTTTTATAGCCTTGAGTCAGTCATACCATGAACCAACTAGGAATAAACCACAGGCTACTTCTGATTTAGTCCTCAAGACTGCTTATGCTTTATCTGTTTCTTCCGTGCTTTCCCTGCATAAACAGAGAAATGGTGCCGAAGGCCGGACTCGAACCGGCACGACTATACAGCCACTACCCCCTCAAGGTAGCGTGTCTACCAATTTCACCACTTCGGCACATGTTCTTTACTTTCCTTCAGGTGTTGGGACATCGGAGCTATTGCCCACTGGTGCAGCAGGTACATCTGCTGGCCCCATCACTCTGTCGCTATCTGATTGTACCGGCGCTACCACCTCTGTGACACTTTTGGTAGTTACTTCCTTGCCGGAAAGATAAGCCAATGAGAGACTTGTTGCAAAAAATACAGTTGCCAGTATCGCAGTAGTACGGGACAAAAAGCTACCCGCACCAGAACTACCAAATACTGTTGAAGATGCACCACCGCCAAACGCCGCGCCAGCTTCCGCACCCTTACCGGTCTGCAACATGACCAGTACAATTAGAGCAATAGTTGCAAATACATGAACAACCAGAACTATGGTTTCTAACATTCCGATTCTCTTTGTTTACTTAACGGATACATCGCCAGCCCGACAGATGGCCATAAAGTCTTCTACCTGCAGTGAAGCACCGCCGATAAGACCACCATCTATATCAGACATGGAAAACAATTGTTCGGCATTATCTGCCTTAACACTACCACCGTAGAGGATTTGAACCTTTTCAGCAGTTTCTGCACTCTTTTCCGCAATCATCTTACGAATAAAGGCATGTACTTCTTGTGCCTGTTCGGGGCTGGCGGTTTTACCCGTACCTATGGCCCAAACCGGCTCATAGGCAATCACCGAATCCTGTAAGGCATCCACACCGTGCAAATCGATCACTGCGTTCAACTGCCTTGCGACGACTTCTTCTGTCGTACCGGACTCTCGCTCTTGCAGAGACTCACCCACACAAAGGATGGGGGTAATACCGGCTGCGCGAGCCGTAGCGAACTTCTTTGCTACAAGTTCGTCGCTCTCGCCATGTATGCTGCGACGCTCCGAGTGGCCAACAATGGCGTATTCACAATGAAAGTCCTTCAACATCGAGACAGAAATCTCACCCGTAAAGGCTCCGGCCTGCTCGAAGCTTACGTCTTGAGCGCCATATTTTACAGCACTATCAGCACATAAAGCTTCTACTTCAGGAATATAAATAGCTGGCGGACAAACCACCACCTGAGTCTTGGAAATAGAGGCCATGGCCCCCTTGATACCTGCAAGCAAGGCACTAATGCTCTGCTTGGAACCGTTCATCTTCCAGTTCCCTGCAACGAAAGGTTGACGCATCATAACTCCTAGATTCCCAAAATAAAAACGCGGCTCAGAATACCTTTACCCGCCTGATAAATCAATTTTCTTTATTAAATACTGATCAACTATCGCCAGTTTAACTGTCGTTCTGACAATATTATTAAATGCCTATATTTTTTCTTTTCTTTCAGCGCGTTAAAGACTGTAAGATTTACAGTTATTAGTCAAACTGATAGTTCTTATCTGCTGATTTGATTTATTTATTTGATTCCCTCAAGCAATCGAATTTTCAACCACTTTTGCCAATGATTCGGCGACCTGTTTCACCTCCGCACCATTCTCGCCCTCTACCATTACCCGAATCACAGGTTCCGTACCTGAGGCCCGTAACAGCACACGACCACGCTCCTGCAATCCCTGTTCAGCCTCTGCCACAGCACTGGAAATTTCCACCGATGCAGAAATATCAATGCTCTTACTGGTACGCACATTGATCATGGTCTGCGGGTATTTTTTCATGCCGGATTTTAATTCAGCCAGGGATTTACCGGACTCGACCATCGCCGCGACGACCTGTAAAGCAGACACGGTACCATCTCCAGTACTGATTCGATCACGGCAGATGATATGACCGGAGGATTCTCCGCCCAGAAACCAGCCTTCCTGTTGCATCATCTCGATCACATAACGGTCACCCACCGCAGCCCGGCGGAATGGGATACCTTCGCTCTTAAAGGCGTGCTCAAGACCCAGGTTGCTCATCACGGTCCCGACCACCCCGCCTGAAAACTCACCGTTCATGCGTTCCTGTTGTGCCTTGGCGATGATGAAGAGGATCTCGTCACCGTCCACCACCTCACCGTTGGCGTCCACCAGGATAACCCGGTCACCATCCCCATCCAGTGCTATGCCAATATCTGCACCGCTACTTTTTACAGTTTCAATTAATGCCGCCGGATGGGTAGAGCCGCACTGTTCGTTGATATTGAGACCATCTGGGTCCACCCCCAGTGTCTCTACCGTTGCACCCAGCTCACGAAACACGTTCGGGCTGACACGGTAGGTCGCGCCATTGGCACAATCCAGAGCAACCTTCAGGCCATGGAACTGCATCCCCACCGGGATGGTGCTTTTACAAAATTCAATATATCGGCCTTCGGCATCAACGATACGTTTGACCTTACCCAGTCGTTGCGAGTCTATCGGCCCCATGGGTTTGTCCAACTCAGCCTCGATGGCCAGCTCTACCTCATCGGGTAGCTTCAACCCTTCGGCAGAGAAGAACTTGATGCCATTATCCTGAAACGGATTGTGTGAGGCACTGATAACGATGCCGGCATTGGCGCGCATAGTACGGGTGAGATAGGCGATGGCTGGGGTTGGCATAGGCCCTAACAGACGGATATCCACGCCGGCTGCCGACAAACCAGCCTCCAGCGCTGACTCAAACATATAACCGGATATACGCGTATCCTTACCGATTAAGACGGTTCCGCCCTCTTTGCCCAACACCTTGCCCGCCGCCCAGCCCAGACGCAGGACAAAATCTGGGGTGATGGGGTGCTCACCCACCTCGCCGCGAATACCATCGGTGCCAAAATACTTTCTCATTGCGCTAACTACTCCCGAGCTCTCTGGTTTTGACTATTGTGCCGGTTTTCCATTACTGCGGTAACGACCTTGATCACATCGACACTCTCTGCCACCTCATGCACGCGGATAATATCTGCTCCCTGCCAGGCTGCCAGAGAGGCAACGGCCAGGCTGGCATAGAGTCGCTCATCAACCGGCTTATCCACAATCGTTCCCAGCATCGACTTGCGCGACATCCCCACCAGAAGAGGCAGACCCATCTCGGTAAACCGGTTTAGTTGTGCCAGCAGGGTAAGATTATGCTGTAGTGATTTGCCAAATCCAAAACCCGGGTCCACAAGGATACGTCTACGGTCTATCCCGGCCGCTACGCAGCTCTCTACCCGCTGCAGCAGAAAATCGTGCACCTCTTCCACCACATCGTCATAGTGAGGGGCTTGTTGCATGGTACGTGGCAGCCCCTGCATGTGCATTAAGCAAACCGGCACCCGCAGTCCAGCCACAGCTTCCAGGGCACCGGGCTCCTGTAATGCCCTAACATCGTTAAGCAGTCCGGCACCTGCGCTCACCGCAGCGCTCATCACCGCTGGTTTACTGGTATCAATGGAGATCACCGCAGGTACAGAGCGCAGGGCCTCAATCACAGGGATAACCCTGTCCAATTCCTCATCCACACTGACTTCAGCGGCACCTGGGCGCGTAGACTCACCACCGATGTCGATAATACTGGCTCCTGCTTCTACCATTGCCATGGCATGATCATAAGCAGATTGTGCCGACAAAAAATTACCCCCGTCCGAAAAGGAGTCGGGGGTAATATTTAGTACGCCCATGATTCTGGGCTGAGACAGGTCCAGCGGCTTATCGCCGCAATCCAGTATGGTCATAGTTGCTTAGTGTATGCCGGCAGGACCGCCGATGGTACCTTCACTACTGTCCTTGCTATCGTCGCTGGTATTACCGCCAGTGCCTTCATTTTCTTCCCAATCACTGGGGGCTCGCGGCGTCTTGCCATTCATGATGTCATCGATCTGATGCGCATCGATGGTCTCATATTTAAGCAGCGTCTCTGCCATCACATGCAACTTGTCCAGATTGTCGACAAGTATGTTTTTGGCACGATCATAATTTCGATCAATGAAGGAGCGAATCTCCTCATCAATAATATGCGAGGTCTCATCAGAGACCGTCTTCTGCTTGTTCATTGAGCGGCCCAGGAATACCTCGCCTTCTTCCTCACTATAGGCCAGCGGTCCCAGTTTCTCGGACAGCCCCCAACGAGTGACCATGTTACGGGCAATGTCCGTAGCGCGTTCGATGTCGTTGGAAGCACCCGTTGTTACCTTATCCACACCGAAGATCAACTCTTCAGCCAGGCGGCCACCGAACAGGCTAGAAATTTGGCTCTCCAGACGTTGCTTGGAGTAGCTATATCGATCTTCTACTGGCAGGAACAGGGTTACTCCCAAGGCGCGACCACGAGGAATAATGGTGACCTTATGTACCGGGTCATGATCCGGTACCAGTAGGCCAACAATTGCATGGCCGGCCTCGTGGTAAGCGGTATTACGTTTTTCGTCTTCGGACATCACCATCGACTTGCGCTCGGCGCCCATCATGATCTTGTCCTTGGCCTTTTCGAAGTTATCCATCTCCACCAGACGTTGGTTGCCCCGAGCCGCAAATAAGGCAGCCTCATTCACCAAATTAGCCAGATCCGCACCAGAAAAACCGGGCGTACCACGGGCAATGATGGAAGCATTGACGTCATCAGATACTGGCACCTTACGCATGTGTACCTTGAGAATTTGCTCACGTCCACGCAGATCGGGCAGTGGCACCACCACCTGACGGTCGAAACGACCGGGACGCAGCAGTGCCGGATCCAATACATCGGGACGGTTGGTAGCGGCAATAACTATGACGCCTTCATTACCCTCAAAACCATCCATCTCAACCAGTAACTGGTTCAGGGTCTGTTCACGCTCGTCGTGACCGCCGCCCAGGCCGGCACCACGGTGGCGACCGACCGCATCGATCTCGTCGATAAAGATGATACAGGGAGAGTGTTTTTTCGCCTGCTCAAACATGTCCCGTACACGCGAGGCACCCACACCGACAAACATCTCGACAAAGTCGGAACCGGAGATAGTAAAGAATGGCACCTTGGCCTCACCGGCGATGGCTCTGGCCAACAGGGTTTTACCCGTACCAGGAGAACCGACCATCAACACGCCACGAGGGATCTTGCCACCGAGTTTTTGGAATTTACCGGGGTCACGCAGGAATTCTACCAGCTCGCCAACCTCTTCCTTGGCCTCATCACAACCGGCCACATCCTGAAAGTTCACCTTGACCTGATCTTCACCCAGCATACGTGCCTTGGACTTGCCAAAGGACATGGCACCTCGACCGCCACCGCCACCGCCCTGCATTTGGCGCATGAAGAAGATCCACACACCAATCAGCAGGATCATCGGGAACCAGGAGATGAAGATCTGCATCAGCATGGACTGCTGCTCAGGCGGACGAGCCTCGACACGTACGCCATTATTTAGCAGGTCGTCGACCAGACGCATATCACCAGGATTATAGGTAATGAATCTACTATTATCAGAAAATTCACCCTTTACTGTTTTGCCTTCGATAACAACGGACTTCACCTGATTGTTTTTCACATTGGCAATAAACTCGGAATATTCAAGTTGCGTTACCTGACCCTTACTACGGGATTGATCAAAACTATTGAATACGGAGATCAGGACAAAGGCGATCACCAACCAAAGAATGATGTTCTTGACGATATCGTTCAAGTTCACTACCTCAAATCAAGCACATACACGATGCATGCGACTTACAACAGACTAATTCTATCAACTTTACACCACAATATGTCCTCTGGCGAGGACATACACCTCTTTCGAACGCGGGCGCGAGGCCTTGGGTTTACGTATCAAGACCTTTTTGTACAGCGGCTTAAGCTGTTGAATCATGCCATCAAAACCCTCACCCTGAAATACCTTCATCAGGAGGTCGCCATTTGGCTTTACTACCTGCTCGGCCAGCTCAATGGCCAGTTCAACCAGATACATAGCTCGGGGTACATCGACACCCTTATTACCACTCATATTGGGGGCCATGTCCGACATTACAAGGTCTACCGGCCGCCCATTCAGGGTTTCCATCAATTGTTGCAACACCAATTCTTCGCGAAAATCACCTTCGATGAAGTCAACACCGGCTATAGGGTCCATCTTGAGGATATCCAGAGCCACCACACAACCGTCATCGCCCACCTTATGCATGGCGGCCTGGGTCCAGCCTCCCGGCGCAGCTCCCAGGTCCACCACCGTCATGCCTGGCTTTAGTAAGCGGTCCTTGTCATTTAGTTCCAGTAGTTTGTACACCGCACGGGAACGGTAGCCCTCCTGCTGGGCCTTTTTAACGTAAACGTCGTCGAAATGTTCCTGCAGCCAGTCACCACTGGTCTTACTACGCGCCATTATTGTCACCATTCAGGACCGTAGACCTAGCCATCGCACGTTGTATGCGCACTATCAGCCACAGGGCAGCCAGGGCGCTATAGGCCAACAGATAGAGAAATTGATGATCCACATCCAGCACCAGACGTTCCACCAGGGCCCAAACCGGTAGTATTAAAAGGATGAAGATGCCTAAATCGTATTTCACCGCATTGAGGGGAGTGGTGTAGACGGTTACACTATGCGTTCTTTTTTGCTCACTCATGCCGGAAATCACCTACATGTCTCTGAAAGGTTCTCAAATTCGCTTTTTACGCCAACAGGCGCATAGCCTCAAACCTGTCGTCCTCACCGGACAACACGGACTTACCGAGGCAGTTATCAATGAAATCGATGCGGCGTTGGAGCATCATGAGCTGATTAAGGTGCGTATCAGCGCCTCAGACAAGGAAGAGAAAAAGGCCATGATCGAAGCGCTCTGCAAACAGACCCGTTCCATATTAGTCCAGTCCGTGGGTCATGTGGCCACCCTATTCCGCCATAAAAAGGATCGCTCGCAAACCCGTTTCCCCTTACAGTAACGTGACGCGGGTCTGTAGCCCCGCACACCTCTTCTGCCCTAGATGTACTTTATCTCGACAATCTCAAAGCTCTTCAAACCACCAGGGGTTTGTACATCGGCGACGTCTCCTTCTTCCTTACCGATCAGCGCACGCGCAACCGGCGAGTTGATGGAGATCAGACCCGCTTTGATATCGGCTTCATCATCACCCACCAGCTGATAGGTCACCTCATCACCCGTTTCCTCATCAACGAGATCTACCGTGGCACCGAAAACCACCTTGCCGCCAGCATTAATCGTGGTGACATCAATAATCTGCGCATTGCCCAGCTTGCCTTCGATGGCCTGAATACGACCTTCTATAAAACCCTGTTGCTCACGAGCGGCATGATACTCGGCGTTTTCTTTTAGATCACCATGAGCTCGTGCCTCGGCTATGTCCTGGATCACCTGCGGACGCTCAATAGTTTTTAGCTGTTCCAACTCTACACGCAGTTTCTCTGCACCACGCACGGTTAATGGAAATTTAGTGCTCATGCGAGTAGCTCCTTATGCAGATCATGTAGTTCGTTTACTTCAATAACATCATCGGGCAGATTCAAGGCCATGCATGTCGCCTCGGCGCCCGCAAGGGTGGTGGTATAGGCCACCTTTTGCATCAGTGCCTCACGGCGGATCAGCGATGAGTCCGCAGTGGCCTGTCGGCCTTCGGTGGTATTGACGATAAAGTTGATGTCTCCGTTTTTGATCATATCAACGATATGCGGGCGACCCTCCTTGACCTTGTTCACCACGGCACACTCCATACCTGCTTCGTTGATCACCTTGGCGGTGCCATCGGTGGCCACCAATTCAAAGCCGAGACCTTCCAGCTGTTTGGCCACGGAGACCACACTGCCCTTATCGGCCTCACGCACGCTGATAAAGGCCTTACCTGTGGTGGGCATGCTGGCGCCGGCACCCAGTTGCGCCTTGGCGAAGGCCTCACCGAAGGTGCGGCCTACGCCCATCACCTCACCGGTGGACTTCATTTCAGGGCCGAGGATCGGATCTACGCCACGGAATTTGATGAAGGGGAAGACCGCTTCCTTAACCGAGTAGTATTCTGGAATGATCTCACCACTGATACCCTGATCCGCTAGACTCTGACCGGCCATAACCCGTGCGGCAATCTTGGCCAGAGGACGACCGGTGGCCTTGGAGACATACGGCACGGTACGTGAGGCGCGAGGATTGACCTCCAGTACATAGACCTCGTCGCCCTTGATGGCGAACTGGGTATTCATCAGGCCGATCACCTTCAGCTCCATCGCCATCTTGCGCAATTGGTCGCGCATCACGTCCTGTATTTCCTTGCTCAGGGTATAAGGAGGCAGCGAGCAGGCAGAATCACCCGAATGAACACCGGCCTGTTCGATGTGTTCCATGATGCCGCCGATAATCACATCGGTGCCGTCACAGATGGCGTCGGCGTCCACTTCTATGGCGTCATCGAGGAAGCGATCCAGCAATACAGGTGAATCGTTGGAGACCGATACCGCAGTATCCATGTAGCGACGCAGTTCAGATTCGTTATAGACGATCTCCATGGCGCGTCCACCCAATACATAGGATGGACGCACCACCAGCGGATAACCGATCTCTTCGGCCAGGATCACCGCCTGTTCTTCAGCACGTGCAGTACGGTTAGGTGGTTGACGCAGGCCCAGTTTTTCGATCATCTGCTGGAAGCGTTCACGGTCTTCCGCCAGATCGATGGAATCGGGGCTGGTACCGATGATCGGTGCACCGGCGGCCTCCAGATCACGCGCCAGTTTGAGTGGGGTTTGACCACCATATTGAACAATAATACCCTTGGGTTTTTCCAGCTCCACCAGCTCCAGCACATCCTCCAGCGTCAGAGGTTCGAAATAGAGACGGTCAGAGGTATCGTAATCGGTAGAAACGGTTTCCGGATTACAGTTGACCATAATGGTTTCATAACCATCATCACGCAGGGCCAGTGCCGCATGCACACAGCAGTAATCAAACTCGATACCCTGACCGATACGGTTGGGACCGCCACCGAGGACCATGATCTTGTCACGGGTGGTCGGTGCTGCCTCACACTCATCCTCATAGGTAGAGTACATATAGGCCGTGGGGGTGGAAAACTCGGCAGCACAGGTATCGACGCGCTTGTACACCGGACGTACACCATATTCATGGCGCAGTGCACGGAAGGATTTTTCGTCGCTATTCAATAACTTGGCCAGACGCAGGTCGGAGAAACCTTTGCGTTTTAAGGTACGCATCAGCTTGGCATCCATACCTTCATGGCCCAGCTCTTCCACCATCGCCTCCAGGGCAATGATCTCTTCGATCTGGATCAGGAACCAACGGTCCACTTTACACAGCTCGAACACCTCATCCAGGCTCAGACCGGCACGGAAGGCATCACCGATATACCAGATACGCTCGGGACCCGGCTGGCGCAGCTCCTGTTTGAGGATATGCATATTTTCTTCATTACCCACATCGATGATCTCGTCGAAGCCGTCTACACCGACTTCCAGACCGCGCAGGGCTTTATGCATCGACTCCTGGAAGGTACGACCAATGGCCATCACCTCTCCCACAGACTTCATCTGTGTGGTCAGACGCTGCTCGGCCTGAGGAAATTTCTCAAAGGCAAAACGCGGTATCTTGGTTACCACATAATCGATACTGGGCTCGAAAGAGGCAGGGATCGCACCACCGGTAATATCATTGCTTAATTCGTCCAGGGTGTAGCCCACCGCCAACTTGGCCGCCACCTTGGCAATGGGGAAACCTGTGGCCTTGGAGGCCAGGGCCGAGGAGCGTGATACACGAGGATTCATCTCGATAACAATCAGACGACCGCTCTCGGGATTGACCGCGAACTGTACGTTGGAGCCGCCGGTCTCGACGCCGATCTCACGCAGTACTGCCAAAGAGGCGTTACGCATGATTTGATATTCTTTATCAGTCAGGGTCTGGGCCGGAGCAACGGTGATCGAGTCACCGGTATGCACGCCCATGGGGTCGAAGTTCTCGATGGAACAGACAATGATGCAGTTGTCGTTCTTATCACGCACCACCTCCATCTCGTACTCTTTCCAGCCGAGGATGGACTCTTCGATCAGCAACTCATTAGTGGGCGACAGATCCAGTCCGTGGGTACAGATGTCCTCGAACTCTTCCTTGTTATAGGCGATACCACCGCCGGAACCACCCATGGTAAAGGAGGGGCGGATGATGGTCGGATAACCCACCTGGGCCTGTACCTGATGCGCCTCTTCCAGACTGTGGGCCACACCAGAGCGAGGCATGTCCAGGCCAATCTTGCGCATGGCCTTGGCAAAGCGGTCACGGTCCTCGGCCTTGTCGATGGCGTCCTTATCAGCACCGATCATCTCAATGCCATACTGTTCCAGCACCCCCTCACGGTCCAGGTCGAGGGCACAGTTAAGCGCCGTCTGACCACCCATGGTGGGCAGCAGCACATCGGGGCGTTCTTTCTCGATGATGCGTGCCACGGTCTGCCAGGTAATGGGTTCTATATATATGGCATCGGCGGTGTCCGGGTCGGTCATGATGGTAGCCGGATTGGAGTTCACCAGGATGACCCGATAACCTTCCTCTCGCAGGGCCTTACATGCCTGAGCACCGGAATAGTCGAATTCACAGGCCTGACCGATAACAATCGGGCCAGCACCAATAACCAAAATACTGTTGATGTCTGTACGTTTAGGCATGGCGTTCTACTACTCGGATTTAGCTTGTTCAATAAGTTCTACGAAGTGGTCAAACAGAGGTGCCACATCGTGCGGGCCGGGACTGGCTTCAGGATGACCCTGAAAGCTGAAGGCTGGCTTGTCGGTACGATGGACACCTTGCAGGCTGCCATCGAAGAGAGATTTGTGGGTCGCCGTAAGGTTCGACGGTAGGCTTGCCTCGTCCACCGCAAAACCGTGGTTCTGGCTGGTGATCATCACCACACCGGAGTCCAGCGCCTGTACCGGATGGTTGGCCCCATGGTGACCGAACTTCATCTTCACAGTTTTCGCACCGCTGGCCAGCGACAATAACTGGTGACCCAGACAGATACCGAAAGTAGGAATATTGCTCTCCATCAGCTCCTTGATCGCCTCAATGGCGTAATCGCAGGGCTCGGGATCACCAGGACCATTGGACAAGAACAGTCCGTCGGGCCTGAGTTTCATCACCTCAGTGGCCGGGGTCTGTGCCGGTATCACAGTGACACGGCAACCACGATCCACCAGCATACGCAGGATATTGCGCTTCACCCCGTAATCGTAGGCCACCACATGGTGAGGAAGCTTTTCTTCTATGGGGTGCGGGGCATCTGGTATGCCACCGTCAAGGGTCCAGCTGCCCTGAGCCCATTCATAGGGCTGGCCGGTGGTCACCTCTTTGGCAAGGTCCATACCTTTCAGACCGGGGAATCCTTTCGCGGCAGCAATGGCTGCGGCCTCATCGATATTATCACCGGCCATGATGCAGCCGCTCTGAGCACCCTTCTCACGCAGGATACGGGTCAACTTACGGGTATCAATGTCGGCAATGGCAACGATATTATTTTCTTGCAGATAATCATCAAGAGACTTTTCAGCACGCCAGCTACTAATGGTTAACGGCAGGTTCCGGATCACCAGGCCTGCGGCCATGATGCCGGAAGACTCCTCGTCATCAATATTGACGCCGGTATTGCCGATATGGGGATAGGTGAGAGTAACGATCTGTTGGCTGTAGGACGGGTCGGTAAGGATCTCCTGATACCCTGTCATGGCGGTGTTAAAGACCACTTCCCCTACTGTCTGCCCATCACTACCGATGGCTTCACCGTGGAATATGGTACCGTCTTCAAGGGCGAGCAGGGCTGGTTTTCTCAAGGCTTCCTCCGTCGGACACGCGTGCAAAAACGGGAGTCACCTGTCAGGGACTCCCGCTCGAAATTCTGGATATGGTCGTGAATTGGTTCAGACCGAGACTATTTTACAAAAGATGCTCCACACTGTCCACGCAAACTCTGTAGATAAACTGTCTCTTTAATCCTTCAGCCCCAATACATCCTGCATATCGAACAAACCTCTGTCATGTTGCATGATCCACTCTGCAGCACGTACTGCCCCATTGGCAAAGGTCATACGACTGGAGGCTTTGTGGGTGATTTCCACCCGCTCACCGATATCTGCAAACATCACTGTGTGATCACCGACGATATCACCGGCACGAATGGTCTCAAAACCGATGGTCTTGCGCTCACGTTCACCTGTGTTGCCTTCGCGTCCATAGACGGCGCACTCTTTCAGATCTCGTCCCAGGGCATCGGCCACGACCTCCCCCATACGCAGAGCCGTACCGGAGGGGGCATCGATCTTATGCCGGTGATGTGCCTCGATGATCTCGATATCCACCTCATCACCCATTACGCGGGCAGCGATGTCCAATAACTTCAGACACAGGTTCACACCGACACTCATATTTGGAGCAAAGACAATGGCGATGTCTTTGGCAGCCTCCTCTAACTCGGCCTTCTGCTCATCGGTAAAGCCCGTGGTACCGATCACCATGCGCTTGCCCGCCTCACGGCAGACGGCGAGATTAGCAAGGGTTACCTCGGGACGAGTAAAATCGATTAAGACATCAAAATTGTCGGTAACCGCTCTCAGGTTTTCGTTGATGGCAATGTCCTTACTGCCAACGCCGGCCAGTTCACCGGCATCGGCACCAATGAGGGAGCTGTCTGGGCGCTCTATAGCAACACCCAACTCCACATTAGCGGCCTGTTCACAGGCCTCGATCAGGGTGCGTCCCATGCGACCGGCGGCGCCGGTGATTGCGGTCTTAACCATTGTTATCTCTCTTATACATGTACGATTTGCCCGAGCTCGTTTATGGTGTCAGGTCTTCAAAAAATTTCTTCACTCCTTCAAACCAGGAGTTGGCCTTGGGTCGGTGTTTGCCACCATCCCCCAGGGTCGAGTCCAGCTCTTCCAGCAGGGCCTTTTGTTCTTTGCTGAGATTGACCGGGGTTTCAACAATGACCCGGCATAGCAGATCACCCACCTTACCACCACGTACGGATTTAACCCCCATGCCGCGCATGCGGAATATCTTGCCGGTTTGGGTCTCGGCAGGAATCTTCAGATTAACCTTACCTGTCAGTGTTGGCACTTCCTGTTCACCACCCAGCGCGGCGGCGGTGAAGCTGATCGGCACCTCGCAATGAAGGTCGCTACCCTCACGTTCAAAGATTGGATGTCGGCGTACATTGATATGCACGTAGAGATCACCGGCCGGACCACCACTTTCTCCGGCCTCACCTTCACCGGACAGGCGGATACGATCACCGTTATCCACGCCAGCGGGGATCTTCACATTAAGGGTCTTGTTCTCTTGCTTCTGACCACTGCCATGACAGTTTTTGCAGGGCTTCTCAATAATCTTGCCCTTACCACGACACTGCGGGCACGGCTGCTGCACGGTGAAAAAACCCTGCTGCATATGCACCTGGCCATGACCATGACAGGTGGGACAGGTCTTGGCGCTGGTGCCTTTCTCTGCACCGCTGCCATGACAAACATCACAGCTAACAGTAGTAGGGAATCGAACCTTTTGTTCGGTACCACGAACCGCCTCTTCCAGGCTCAACTCCATGTTGTAGCGCAAGTCGGCGCCACGATAGGCACGCTGACCACCGCCACCTCGACGGCCACCACCAAAGATATCGCCAAATATGTCGCCGAATATGTCGCCGACACCAGCGCCTCCGCCGCCACCAAAGCCACCGCCCATAGAAGAATCCACGCCGGCGTGACCAAATTGATCATAGGCGGAACGCTTCTGACCATCCGAGAGGATCTCATAGGCCTCTTTGGCCTCTTTGAATTTATCCTCGGAGTCGGCATTATCCGGGTTACGGTCAGGATGATGTTTCATCGCCAAACGTTTAAAGGCCTTTTTGATCTCGGCCTCGCTGGCGTTTTTTTCAACCCCTAGTACTTCGTAGTAATCACGTTTGGACATAGCAGAATTCTTACCTATAACCGTATAAGAGTGCGGTTTGTTTTCAAATCTCGGATAAACAACGACAGGTGGCACCTGTTCGGGTGTGCACCTGCCGTTTATTCAGTCATGTAAAACGATGACTTACTTTTTCTCGTCTTTCACTTCCTCGAACTCGGCATCAACAACATCGTTGTTGTCAGCAGGCGGCTCCTGCTCACCGGACATATCAGCAGCGGCATCAGCCTGTTCAGCATACAGACGCTGAGCCATTTCACTGGAAGCCTCGGACAAAGCTTGCACCTTGCCGTCAATGGCTTCCTTGTCATCACCGGGAAGAACCTCTTCCAGCTCCTTGATGGCAGATTCGATCTTCTCTTTTTCACCCGCTTCCAGTTTCTCGCCCAATTCGTCCATGGACTTCTTGGTCGCATGGATCAGACCTTCACCCTGATTGCGGGTATCCACCAGTTCCTTGAACTTGCGATCTTCCTCCGCATGGGCCTCGGCATCCTTTACCATCTGCTCGATCTCGGTATCGGAGATACCGGAAGAGGCCTTGATGACAATGGACTGTTCCTTGCCGGTAGCCTTGTCTTTAGCGGACACATTCAGAATACCGTTGGCATCGATGTCGAAGACCACTTCAATCTGTGGTACACCACGCGCTGCCGGTGGAATATCCTGCAGGTCAAAACGACCCAGTGACTTGTTACCGGCCGCCTGTTCGCGCTCACCCTGCAACACATGCACGGTTACCGCCGTCTGATTATCATCAGCAGTAGAGAACACCTGATTCGCCTTGGTGGGAATGGTGGTGTTCTTGTCGATCAGCTTGGTCATTACGCCGCCCATGGTCTCGATACCCAGAGACAGAGGGGTAACATCCAGCAGCAATACATCTTTTACTTCACCGCCCAGTACGCCACCCTGGATCGCAGCACCTACGGCCACAGCTTCGTCGGGGTTTACGTCACGACGTGGCTCTTTTCCAAACAGGGCTTTGACTGCTTCCTGAACCTTGGGCATACGGCTCTGACCACCAACGAGGATGATGTCGTCGATCTCGGAGGCCGCCAAACCGGCATCCTTCAATGCCATCTTGCAGGGTTCCATGGAACGGCTGATAAGTTCGTCTACCAGTGATTCCAGCTTGGCACGGCTCACTTTGATGTTCAGGTGCTTGGGACCAGAGGCATCGGCTGTGATATAAGGCAGATTCACTTCGGTCTGTTGACCAGAAGAGAGTTCGATCTTGGCCTTTTCCGCGCCCTCTTTCAGACGCTGCAGGGCCAGAGGATCATTCTTCAGGTTGATCCCATGATCCTTTTGGAACTCTTCGATCAAGTAATCGATCAGACGCTGGTCAAAATCCTCACCGCCGAGGAAGGTGTCACCATTGGTAGACAGTACCTCGATCTGGTGTTCGCCATCGATCTCTGCGATCTCGATAATGGAGATATCAAAGGTACCACCACCCAGATCATAGACGGCAACCTTGCGGTCACCCTCTTTCTTGTCCATTCCGAAGGCCAGTGCCGCAGCGGTAGGCTCGTTGATAATACGCTTCACCTCCAGACCGGCAATCTTGCCTGCATCCTTTGTGGCCTGACGCTGGGAGTCATTAAAGTAGGCAGGCACGGTGATAACCGCTTCGGTCACCTCTTCGCCCAAATAATCCTCAGCGGTCTTCTTCATCTTCATCAATACACGGGCAGATATTTCCGGCGCGGCCATCTTATTGCCACGTGCCTCAACCCAGGCATCACCATTGTCGGCCTTAACGATCTTATAGGGCACCAGGTCGATGTCTTTCTGCACTTCGTCGTCTTCGAAGCGACGACCAATAAGGCGCTTCACAGCATGCAGGGTGTTGGTGGGATTGGTGACCGCCTGGCGCTTGGCCGATTGTCCTACCAATACCTCGCCATCCTCGGCAAAGGCGACGATGGAAGGTGTGGTGCGATCCCCTTCGCTGTTTTCAATTACACGTGGTTTGCCACCTTCCATCACCGCGACGCAGGAGTTGGTGGTACCCAAGTCAATACCGATTATCTTACCCATTGCTAGCCTTCTCCAAATGCAAATTCGTTAAATCAAGTTACGTTGTCTATTAAGTGGGGCCAGGAAAACACATTTCAAGCCCCTACAAGTCAAAAGGTCAGAGCTTACTCGCTCTTATTCTGCCGCTGCCTTGGAAACCACTACAAGGGCCGGACGCATCACACGTTCATTCAACAGGTAGCCCTTCTGCATCACGATCAGTACCGTATTAGGGGCAGCCTCGGCAGATTCCTGCATGGTCATAGCCTGATGCTGCTCCGGGTTAAAGACCTCTCCCACAGGGTTTATCTCTTTTATACCAAATTTTTCCAGTGCGGTGCCGAGCATCTTCAAGGTCAGCTCGGTACCTTCACGCAGCTTCTCAACCGCTTCATCACTGTTTTCTTCCACCGCAGCCAGACCCAATTCCAGGCTGTCCTTCACCGGCAGCAGTTCACTGGCAAATTTTTCCAGACCAAACTTGTGTGCACTTTCCAGATCCTTCTCGGCACGGCGACGCATATTGTCCATTTCGGCCTGTGAACGCAGGTACAGATTCCAGTGTTCATCCGCCTTGGCGCGGGCGTCTTCCAGCAGGCCTACGGTCACTTCCACATCACCGCTTTCCAATATTTCGGCCTCTACTGTTTCCACATTCTCTTCTACGGGCGCTGACTTCTCTTCGTTGGACATGTTCTACTCCGCTAACAAATACTTAATCCTTCCTACCATTAGCGGGCAGGAAAACCTAAATTCTGTGCTGATATATGGGGACGCTTAGTGTCGATTCAAGGCCGCAGAGAGCAATTTTGCAGTAACATCGACAATGGGAATGATTCGTTGGTAGGCCATACGAGTTGGACCAATAACACCCAGCACCCCGATCACTTCGTCATTTACCTTGTAGGGCGAGGCCACCAGGGAACAGCCATCAAAGACCTGATAGCCGGATTCCTCTCCGATAAAGATCTGTATACCGTCCGCTTCTGATACCCCTTCCAGCAGTTTCAGTACTTCCTGCTTTTGATTAAAGGCTTCAAACAACTTTTTCAGTTTCTCCATATCGGCCATCTCGGCATAACCAAACAGGTTGGATTCACCATTTAAGACGTAATCGGCCTCTTCACCCTGACCGTCAAAGGCCTGCCTGGCGGCTTCGATGGCAGCCAGCATCAGCTGATTCGCCTCGACCTTTTGCTGCTCCATCTCCCGGATCACCCGGTCACGAATCTCATCCAGACCCAGTCCGCTAAAGTAACGATTAAGATAATGCGCCATATGCTGGAGCTCTTCCTTGGTATAATCACGATCCATGCTAATGATGCGATTTTGTACATCCTGATCATTGATCACCCAAATCACCAGGATACGGCGCTCACTTAAAGGCAGGAATTCAATATGACGAAAGGCGTGTTGTTCGTTTTTGGGCAGCATTACCAGCCCCGCCAGCTGTGTGACACCGGACAATGCGCTGGAGGTACGACTAAGCAATTCCACACGCCCGGATTCCGGTCCCATGTGGTGACGAATGCTGTCGACCTCCTCACCGGATAAGGGTTGTACCGTCAGCAGTGTATCGACAAAAAAGCGCAGCCCCTGTTCAGTAGGAATACGTCCGGCCGAGGTATGGGGCGAAGAGACTAGGCCCAGATCTTCCAGATCAGACATAACATTACGCACGGTTGCCGAGCTGACGCTCAAGCCAGACTCGGCCATCAGGGCCTTGGAGCCCATCGGCTGACCCGCACGGATATACCCCTCAACCAGAGTCTTGAGCAGGTGTTGCGCACGTTCGTTAAGGTTCTCGTCTAACATCCACTTCCACGATAGTGATAACTATATAATTGGCTGACAGTGAAAAATTATCTGTTGCTGCCCAAATGGTGTCAAGCAGACAGTTGGCGGCCCCTGTCCATCGTGATACTGTTTCCGCCATGGTGGATATAACATGACAACAAGACAAATTCATAATGTAGGCATCATCGGCAAATACAACGACTCTAGCGCCGGTGAGTTACTCAGTACCCTAAACCGCTTCTTTGTCGACAGACAGATCAATGTCCTGTTGGACGAGGGTACGGCGAAAAATATACCTGAGCTGGATATCGAGACCGTAGACCGAGAGAGTCTGGGGGCACAATCGGATATCATCGTCGTTGTCGGTGGCGATGGCACCCTGCTCAATGCCGCCCGCACCCTGGCTAACTACAGTGTACCTCTGGTGGGTATCAACCGTGGCCGACTGGGTTTTCTTACCGATATCTCCCCCGATATGCTGGAGGTCTGTCTTGATGACATCCTACAGGGAAAGTTTAAGGAAGAAGAGCGCTTCCTGCTGCATGCCTCGATCCTGCGTAATGGTGAACACATAAGCGAAAGCTACGCCTTTAATGATGTGGTGATGCATAAGTGGGACATCGCCCGCATGATCGAGATCGATACCTATATTGATGGTGCCTTCGTTCACACCATACGAGCCGACGGGCTGATCGTTTCCACCCCTACAGGTTCCACGGCCTACGCCCTATCCGGTGGAGGCCCCATATTACAGTCCAGTCTGGATGCGGTGGTACTGGTGCCCATCTGTCCGCATACCATGAGTAACCGCCCGATTGTGGTGGATGCCAACAGCCGTATCGAAGTGGTGGTATCCAGTCACTCCCAGGCCCAGGTCACCTGCGACGGCCAGATCAATCTGGGGCTGGTGGCCGGTGACCGGGTTGTGATACAAAAGCACCCCAATGCGGTACGTCTGTTACACCCTGCGACCTATGACTACTTTGATATCCTGCGCGCCAAACTGAATTGGGGTGGTCGCATGGAAGACCAACACTAAAAAAGCCTGCGAATCATGTTAAACCATATCCATATTAGAGATTTTGCCATTGTCGATGAGGTCGATCTGGACCTGTATCAGGGTATGTCGGTGTTGACCGGAGAGACCGGTGCCGGTAAATCCATCCTCCTGGATGCCCTCGGTCTGGCCCTGGGTGACCGTGCCGACAGCGACATGGTTCGCCATGGAGCTGAACGCGCCGAGATCTCGGTGGACTTCGATGTCGCCGCGATGAAGGACGTGGAGGTATGGTTACAGGAACGCGAGCTGGACAGTGATGTGCAGTGCCAGCTACGCCGTACCATCAGTAAGGATGGACGCTCGCGAGGCTACATCAACGGCAGTCCGGCGACCCTGGCACTGATGCGCGAACTGGGCGAACAGCTGGTGGATATCCATGGCCAGCACGAACACCAGTCCATGATGCGCAAGGAAAATCAGCGCGCCTTGTTGGACGATTATGCCCAGCACCAGAGCCTGTTACGCGATGTGGGCCAGTACTATTTTAAATGGTCACGCCTGAACGAAGAATACAAAAACCTTTCCCAAGCGGACGAAGACCGTTCTGCACGTCAGCAGTTATTAAGCTTTCAAGTCAAAGAGCTGGAGACACTGGGACTGGAGAGTGGTGAATTTGAAAAAATGGAAGAGGAATATGCCCGCCTTTCCAATGCCAGCGCACTCATTGAGGCTTGCAACTTTGCCAGCAATGCCCTGTACGAGAACGATGAAGGCTCGGTCCATAGTCAGCTGGGGAGCATAGAGTCGCGATTAAATCAGTTACGGGACTTTGATCCCAAGCTGGGTGAGATGGCAGATCTGCTTAACAGCGCTGCAATACAGGTACAGGAAGCGGCCTCGGAACTGGGCCACCATCTGGACAGCCTGGATCTGGACCCAGCCCGCCTGCAGGAGCTAGAGCAACGCATCTCCTCGGTCCATGACCTGGCGCGTAAACATCACATAGACCCTGAGTCGGTACATACCCTGTTGGATATCCTCAGTGAGGAGCTGACCGGTATGGAAAATGCCGACCAACGTCTGGCCCAACTGGAAGGCGAGATCAGCTCTGCCGCTCAGACCTATGAGGCCGCGGCCAGAAAATTAACCGATAGCCGCACCAAGGCAGCCGGCAAGCTGGACAAACTGGTCACGCAGAACATGCAGGAACTGGGTATGAAGGGTGGCAGCTTTAGCATTCAGCTGACGCCACATGAGGCTAACAAATACTCTGCGCATGGTGCCGAACAGGTAGACTTTCTGGTCAGTGCAAACCCTGGTCAGCCGGAAAGACTGCTCAGTAAGGTGGCCTCTGGTGGTGAATTGTCCCGCATCAGTCTGGCGATTCAGGTCATCGTCGCCTCCAATGCCCGCATCCCCAGTCTAATCTTCGACGAGGTGGATGTAGGCATCGGCGGCGGCATCGCCGAGATCGTTGGTCGCAAGCTACGTACCCTTGGGCAGCATGCCCAGGTGCTTTGTGTCACCCACCAACCCCAGGTTGCGGCTCTGGCTCACCATCATCTGCAGGTCAGCAAGCAGAATAATAATGGCATGACGCAAACCGGCGTAGCGCTACTCAATGAAGGGGAAAGAGTGGTTGAGGTGGCACGTATGCTGGGAGGGGTGGAGATCACCTCGCAGACATTGTCGCATGCCAAGGAGATGATCGACCGCAGTCAGGAAATTACGGCCTAGTCAGGACACTGTTTATTTGAGTTCAGCCTGACACTCTGGGCAGACACCATAGATATAGAGGCAATGGTCGGTCATCTCGAAGTTAAACTTAGCCGCAATACCCTTTTGCCGCTCTTCGATGGTGTCATCGATAAACTCTTCGATCTTGCCGCATTTCACACACATCAAGTGGTCATGATGTTTGCCATCATCCATCTCGAAGACAGAATGTCCGCCTTCAAAGTGATGGCGGGTCACCAGTCCCGCAGACTCGAACTGAGTCAACACACGATAAACCGTTGCCAAACCGATCTCTTCTCCAGATTCCAGCAGTGCCTTATAGACCTCTTCTGCACTCATGTGTCTAAGCGTGGTGTTTTCAAGGATCTCAAGGATCTTCAGTCGCGGTAAGGTGGCTTTCAGTCCCAACTTTTTCAGGTCATGGCTTTGCACGAAGGCCTCATATCTATGTCATAATGAACGTCGAGCACAAGAATACAGAGCCCCTAAAACAAATGCAAAAGATTCTCATTCAAATAATTTCCCTCGCCATACTGACCTCCTGCTCGGTCTATCGAGCCGAGCTGCAACAAGGCAATCTCATCAGTCAGGAATCTGTGGCGATGCTTCGCGTCGGCATGGATAAACGTGAGGTACAAAAAATATTGGGCACGCCGATGGTGCGTCATGCTTTTACACGTGATCGTTGGGATTATTTCTACAGCCTGAAACAAGATGGCAAACTGGTGAAGAAAACCAACCTCAGCTTGTCATTTAACAAGAACCGCTTGACTCAGATCTCCGGCAAGGCTGCCGAATAAGCTCAATCGGCGGCAATATCTAGCGCCTCAGCATCACCACCCTTACGCATCTGTTTGCCTTCTGCGGCACGTTGTTTACGTACCGCCTTCGGATCGGCGATCAATGGACGGTAGATCTCCACCCGGTCTTTTTCACGCAAAACCACATCTAGTTTACTCAGCTTACCGAAGATACCGACCTTGTTGATTTTGCCCAGCTGTATGTCGGGAAACTGTGTGAGTATGCCGGACTGTTCTATCGCCTGCTCCAGCGTAGTGCCCTCGTCCACTTGCAGACTCAGCAAGATCTGCTCTTCCGGTAAGGCGTAGGCCACCTCTATGAGGATCTGTTTTACCTCAGCGCTTGCCATAGACACCCTCGGCACGTTTACAAAAGGCGTCCACCAGGGTATTTGCTGCCTGGCTGAATACCGACCCCATGGCCATACCCACGAGACGGTTTGAAAACTCAAACTCCATATCCAGCGAGACCTTACAGGCCTTTTCGCCCAAGGCCTCGAAGCGCCAAAAACCCTGTAGGTGTTTAAAAGGCCCTTCCACCAGTCGCATCTCGATCATCCTGTCTAGCTGCAGACGATTCTTGGTGGTAAAGGATTTCTGCAAACCACTATGGGAAAGATCCAGACGCGCGGTCACCTCATCTGCATCGCGACTCATCTCCTCGGACGCCTTGCACCAGGGCAGAAACTTGGGATAGGCCTGAATATCGTCCACTAACTGATACATCTCGCTGGCGCTATACGCAACCAGGGCATGTCGACTAATGCTCGCCATAGTATCTAAATATCACCCCGTAATTTGAAGATAAACACCAGCACAACCGCAAAGGGCGTTACATAACGGACCAACACATACCAGGTCTGGAACAGCCGGGGGTTGCGTATTTGTAACTCATCTTTAACCGTTCCTCGTACCATCACCCAACCGGCGAACACAGCAATAATCAATCCACCCAGTGGCAACATGATGTTGGCGGTAAGGTAGTCCAGAAAATCGAAGAAGGTCATGCCAAAGACCTTGTTGTTGGCCCATATATTGAAGCTAAACACTGTACCGATGCCTATAAACCAGGCCATAAACCCGGTCAGTACAGATGCCTTAATTCTATCCATGTGGAGCGTCTCCACCAGCCAGGTGACCGCAGGCTCTATTAGTGAGATCGCCGAGGTCCAGGCAGCAAACACCAGCAGCACAAAGAACAGGGTTCCGAAGAAGGTGCCACCAGGCATATGACCAAAGGCCAGGGGGAGAGTCTGGAAGATCAGGCCAGGTCCTGACCCAGTGGGGAGACCATTGGCAAACACAATAGGGAAGATGGCCAGACCAGCAATCAAAGCGACGCCGGTATCGGCCAGTGCAATGATCACCGAGGTCTTGGCAATACTTGCGTCACTGGGCAGGTAAGAACCATAGACCATGATCGCGCCCATACCCAGGCTTAGGGTAAAGAAAGCGTGGCCCATAGCAATAAGAACACCATTCCAGCTCAAGGCGCTAAAGTTGGGCGCAAACATAAACGCCACACCTTCCGCAAAGGCACCGGAGTTCATGGAGTATCCCAACAGCAGGAGTAATAATACAAGCAGAGCTGGCATCAAATAGCGTACGGCCTTCTCCAGGCCTTTGGCGACACCACGCGAAACCACCGCCATTGTTATGACCATAAAGATGGTATGCCATGCCAACAGGCGCTCTGGGTCGCTAATCAAATCCGAGAAGATGGTACCGATGCCATCGGCCGTTGCGCCAACGAAGGCAGAGCTACCGGCACGGAACACGTAGGCCATAGCCCAACCGGCAATGACGCTGTAATACGAGAGAATGAGAAAACCTGCTACCACACCGGCCCAGCCCAGCCATTGCCAGTTGGGATGATGTCGTCCCTCCTTGGCCAGGGCGCGCATGGTATTGATAGGACTGCGGCGGCCACGGCGACCGATCATCACCTCTGCCATCATGATGGGGATACCAATCACCGCGATACAGATGAGATAAACCACTACAAAGGCACCACCTCCGTTCTCACCCGTGATATAGGGAAATTTCCAGATATTTCCCAAACCTACCGCCGAACCGGTTGCCGCCAGTATAAAGGCCCAACGTGTGGACCACTGACCGTGCATGGATTCTCTGGTCACCGACATACTTCTCCCCCAAGATCCTTATTATTTTATACATTCTGCGGGAATTCCAACGATAGCTCAACCGAACATAGGAGAGTGCGCCAGACTCCGTTATAATGCGCGCCATGGCAAAGAAAGCAAACAACGACAAAAAGTCCGGCAACAGTACCATCGCCCAGAATAAAAAGGCCAGACACGACTTTTTTATCGAGGACCGATTCGAGGCAGGCATCGTCCTGCAAGGCTGGGAGGTCAAAAGTCTGCGCGAAGGCAAGGTCAACCTGACCGAAAGCTACGTCTTCATCAAGAATGGCGAGGCCTGGGTCTCTGGCCTGCAGATCAGTCCCCTGCTGTCAGCCTCTACCCACATCCATCCGGAACCTACCCGTGTGCGTAAGCTGCTGCTACACCGCTCCGAGCTTAGCAAACTCATCGGTCAGGTAGAGCGCAAAGGCTATACCATTGTTGCCCTGGCCATGTACTGGAAGCACGGCTACGTGAAAATGGATATAGGCCTGGCCAAGGGTAAGGCCGACCATGACAAACGTGCCAGCTCCAAGGACCAGGATTGGAAACGGGAAAAACAACGTGTGTTAAAGCACGGCTAGGTAAAATCTATAGTCGGGAACCTTTGCTTCCAGTACACTGTCCTATCTTCAACTTGGGGGCGCCCTGGCTTCGACGTGGGTAGCAAAACCTGAGGTGCATGCCGAGGATTTCAGTAACCTCGTAAATAATACTGGAAAAATTATAGTTGCCAACGACGACAACTACGCTTTAGCTGCTTAAACACCAGCGTAAAGCCCTCTGCCTGAAGCATGCTTGTATGCATCAGATTCCAGGGGTCGACTCTAACAAGCTCGCGATGAAACACGTTCGGGGTGGATTCGCTAAAACTTTACCGAAATCGCTGATAGTTTTCCCTGCCTGTCGGGTAGCCATCAGTTAAATAAATAGACCTGATAAGCATGTAGAGCCGATGGCGGAGTGCTCGCGGACGGGGGTTCGATTCCCCCCGCCTCCACCAAACAATGAAAAAGGCCCAGCCGAAAGGTTGGGCCTTTTTTATTGTTCCGGCGCTGTGGATGAGAGCCCACGTTCCGTGGTCGCCGTAGCGAAGCATAGGGGCACTTAATGAAGCTCTGAAGGAATTTCTAAGTGTCGTAGCGAGGCGTAGGGTCGTGTGCCCTTTGGGTAACATTTATTGAAGCTCCGGCAGGAGGTTCTAAGTGTCGATTCATCCCCCAACACTGCACTGCCCAGCCCAGCCCAGCCCAGCCGATAGGCAACCCTTTTTTATGCTCAAAATATGGATACTAGGGCATGTTTACTGGCGATAAATTTATCATGAACGATTGTCACATTGGCACTGGTTACAATGATGACTCATAGGACCCCGTATAAGAATGTGCTACGTATTTAAGGAGCTGTCGCACTGCGACTATGTATATCTGGCATAAATTCCCAGACAGAAATCATTATGGACAAACTATTTCGCTTCACTCATTCTAATCCCTACAGAAAATAGAATTAACAAATCCGGGCCACAAACTAATACGCTTGCGTCACCTACCAGCTAATTCCCTTTCTATTATGCATTCAGCATTTTCAATATCTGGATTAACTCGTCGGAGAATATAAAGTTACTTTGACGAAAATGATATATTCGCAACAACCCTCGACAAGACACTGTACCTAGAACGTCGTATACAACATAATGGTTCCGACACTGACGGCATATCACTAGTTTTGGCAGGTGTAAAATGATTGCTAATTATGAAAATTTGTTGAATAGAGTGCACCTACTCAACAGTATCGGAATTTCCCTATCAACTGAGAAAGATTCAGACCGCCTGCTTGAGAAAATCCTCCTGGGCGCTAAAGAGCTGACCAATGCGGATGGAGGAACCATTTACCTAATCAATGATCATAAAGAGTTAGAAATGGTCATAGTGAGAACAGACTCACTAAATTATGCCATGGGAGGGAGTACTGGCATCTCGATCCCATTTGACTCTATCCCCCTATACCTTGCAGATAGCACTCCGAATAAACAAATGGTGGTAACCAGTGCGGTATTAAATGACCAAACCATTAATATCGCTGATGCATATGATGCCAATGGCTATGATTTTACCGGCACCTATGATTTTGATAAAAAAACAGGCTATCGTTCTACTTCATTCTTAACTATTCCAATGAAAAATCATGAAAACGACATCATTGGTGTACTACAACTCATTAATGCCCGCTCTGAAGATAATACATCCATCCAGCCCTTCAGCAATGAAGATCAACAATTGGCAGAGTCACTGGCCTCGCAGGCAGCAGTAGCCCTGACAAATAAGCAGCTTATTGACGGAATGAAGGAACTTTTCGATTCACTGGTGAAAATGATCGCCAGTACTATCGATGAAAAGTCTGCACATACCGGCAGTCATTGCCGCCGCATTCCCGTTATAACAATGATGATTGCCCATGCAGTCAATAACACTTCTGATGGATATTTTTCTGACTACAGAATCAGTGAAGATGATTTATATCAACTGGAAACTGCGGCATGGCTACACGATTGTGGAAAATTAACGACACCGGATCGGGTGATGGAAAAATCCACTAAACTCGAAATGCCTATAGATCGAATAGAATTGATAAAGCTTCGTTTTGAGATATTAAAACGAGACTTGAATGTTACAAGCCACACTACAACAAACACCGCTCCAAATCCAAGTGAAGCAGAAGAAATAGATAGTACTCTGGAACACATCATCAACACGAATAAGGGTGGTGAATACACGGACAGTGAGGCGATTGAAAAGATTCTTCGTTTTGCAGAAAAATACAACATCATCATTGGCGGAGCCCCTCAGCCAATTCTAACTGAGGATGAAATCCATCACCTATCGATCAACAAAGGCACCATCACTGACGAAGAACGGAAGATGATTAACAATCACATCAATGTCACCATCAATATGCTTGAATCACTTCCCTTTCCGAAGCACCTCATGAGTATCCCTGAATATGCAGGGGGACACCACGAAAGAATAGATGGCAAGGGTTTTCCTAAAGGACTTACACGGGATGAAATGTCAGTACCGGCCAGAATCATGGCCATCGCGGATATTTTTGAGGCTCTCACAGCAAATGATCGACCTTATAAGTCGCCGATGAAACTGTCCAAGGCCTTAGACATACTGGATAACATGCAGAAAACCGGACATATCGATCCGGATATATATGATGTGTTTATCCAGAAAAAGGTTTATCTCCAGTATGCCAAGGAGTATCTATCCGATGAGCAGATAGATATAGACTAACTAGCTTGTATAATATGCGGTCAAATATAGCGTTAACGAGTCACTGGTTACGGTCGTTATAGGTGAAACAGAAGAAATCCCTCCCCTAGTACCTCTACCAGCCAGATACGACACTCCCAGAGAGACCGACGAGGTCCTTGTGAAGCGTCCTAAACTGAGGCTCAAACCTAACTCATCGATTTTCTCATAGCCATTGACCCCAGTGGGAACACCCTGGTTGGAGTTATTGGTAAACAGGCCTAGGCGCGTATTCCATCTGGAACTTAAATAGTGTTCATAGCCCATAGCGGCATTCCAGGTTGGAAAGTTTGAACCGCCAAAATAGAGATTCACATCGGCAGAAAATACTTGCTTGTTATTTGGGAAACTTGCCCATCCCATCCCTAACTGCCATGGTGGATCCGCGTAACCATTCGAGGTTTTAACAAAATGCGCATAATCATTTCCCGTGGGTGGATTATCTGGATCCAATGGATTAGCTGGATCCGTGCCGGGATTAACGACTTCTCCGCAGATTAAATCCGCAATTCCATCTGGCGTCTGTTTTGTACATTCCGTGATGGTTTCCGCACTGAAGATAATTGTTTTCTGTAGGGTCAGGCCTAAGGAACTGTGCTCTGACGGTGACCACATCAATCCAATGATGGGATTAAAACCCAATTCTGACTGTGAGATTTGCTGATTGGTCCAGTCATAGTAGCCCAAATCAGGATAGGGTTCATCAGCGGGTTGAGCTGAATTGTAGAGTTCGGCAACCTGATTGAAACTGACATTACGGTTGCGAGCATGAAGGTATAAGGTTACACCGATGGATAGGTTATCAGATAAAGGGCGTGCATAACTGGGCCCAACCTTATAAATCGTATCCTCTTCATCATAATTGATCGAGAATTTTTCTAATGGCGGCAGGGCATTGGGATCAATATTAACAGGAATTGGAAAGGTAAATGTCTGTGCCTGTGACAGATCCACCGACTCGTTCATAACATAGGAAAGCCCAAAGTAACCATCACCTATGGGCTGTAATATACCAAAGAAGTTTGGTATAAAAGAGCTGGATGTTGTCAGCCAGTCGTTAACACCAATGACCGATTCATATCTTTTGGTCTTATTCTGATAAGCCAGTGAACTGGATGAGGTACTTCGATTTGGCGCTAGGACGATACCCGCGGGATTGTAAAACATACCGGTAGGATCATCTGAAATGGCTGTATAGGCCCCACCCATACCACTGGCCCTATCGCCAACAAGAATATCATTATAGTGGAATTGATCGGCATGTGCGGGTATCACTAGCAGCAGAGCCAGTGAAAATAGAATTTTTCTGTTTATCATGTTAATCCAGAGGTTCTGTCCTTAAACCGTATCCTACCCTTTACCCCATGGCCGCTGGTGATACCGAGTTGAGGATAATCATTGGTAATCTTTTCTATTCGTTCCTTAAAAGAAGGGTGGGTTTTTCTTACCACTGCCGTTTCATGGTTATCCAGATTGGATACTCTATCTAGCACCCGTTCCAACGCAAATGGATCATACCCCACCTGATAGAGTATCTGTAGTGCCAGGGTATCCGATTCAAATTCGTCTTCTTGCTGTAGGCCTTCAGAAAATAGAACATGAATGGCCGATTCTACCGCCTGATTAAAGGCTACCCGAGCCGATACCGCAATCCCGCCGATAAATGTTACCACACCACGCTGCTCGCTATCGGCATAACCCTGAATATTAAGCGCCTTAACGATATGTTTCTTATCTACATGGATGATTTCATGCGCCAGAACTGCCGCCAACTCCGACTCGTCTCTGAGCTGTTGCATCAAGCCTCTTGTGACAAAGATATAGCCCCCCGGTGAGGCATAGGCATTTACCTCATCGGTATCTAATATTGCAAAGTAATACTCCAACTCCTCACGACCATAATTAATGGTCAAGGAGTGTCCCACTCTGGAGATATAGTCATTAATATCCTGTTTATCATACAACGGGTATTGTCCCAGGATAGTTGCTGCTATTTTACGGCCAACCTTGATCTCTTCCTTGATATCGGCGGTCTGATCGGCTTCGGTCTTTGTCACTTCAGAGAAACGGGCGCGAGCATCATTTCGCTGTGATGAATATACCGTCTGTACTACCACACTGCATAAAAACATCAGTAGTATGAACTTCGTTTTACTCACTTGATTTTAAACCCTCTTCCATAAAATGCCGGATCTCTTCATCGGTATAGACGTTATTCTCTATCTTCTGCAACAGTTCATAATTCGCGCTACTAGGGTTGACCTCATTCTCGTCGGACTGAAGTCCACGAGCAGCACCCGCTACAGTTGTCGTCGATGCACGGCGACGAGCATTGTTCTGCATATCTGAATTTTCCGGGTCAGAGGTGATTGTCTTCCTGGCTAGTGGTTTAGAATTGCTAATCAGTAAAGATGGCATCCAGCCCTCGACATTCCCACTCTTCACTTTCGACCATGAGCCTTGCTGGCGGATGAGATCAACCTCTTCTGACTGTTTTAAGGTCTTTAAAGCTGAGGAGGCGAATGAGGCCTCGCTGAATATCTTTGCGACCTTGCTACGCACATACTTGGTGTCTGCAGCAATGACAACATTCGATAATATCGACAACAACAATAATATAATTGTGCTATGTATAGCTTTCATCTTTGTCTCCCTGATTGAGGCTATTTCGAAGTATGGACAAACACTCCATCCCATTCATCTAAAGGTGCTTGTTGTATGTAATGCTCACACCTTTTAACATAAGTATCTGATAACACTTTATTTTGTAACTTATTATAGGCATCTATCGCCGCAGACCAGTCGCGTGCAACGTACAACTCAAAGCCTTTATCCATCCAGATTTTATCATGCTCAGCGGCATCATTTGTTAGCAGTCTACCATTGATATCGACCGGCGGGGCATACAACTTTATCGGGATTTTCTTACCCTTTACCTGTACGGCATCAACCACACCCAGATGAAAATCTTCACTGATTTCATTTTTCGTATCTTCTGTTACTAACAGGGCACAGCCGTATTGCTTGGTGAGACTTTCAACTCTCGAAGCAAGATTTACCGCATCACCAATCACCGTGTAATCGAGTTTATTTTCGGAACCGATATTGCCTAATACGGCACTCCCTGTATGAAGGCCTATACCTACCTTCAATTCCCCATAACCCTTTAGTGCTAGTTTCTCGTTGACATTGACTAATCCATTTATCATATCCAGACTCGCCACCAATGCCCTGTGTGCATGATCATCTATCAGTACTGGGGCCCCCCAAAAAGCCATGATTGCATCACCGATGTATTTATCGATGGTACCTTCATATTTCATGATGACATTGGACATTTCACTGAGATATATATTTAATAACTCTACCACCTGTTCTGGTGTCAGCGCCTCAGATAGATTGGTAAATCCACGTATATCGCTAAACAGTATCGTTATTTTTTCGCGGGTACCATCTCCCGCTTTAATTGTATCTTCGTATGTATCTAAAAGTTTATCCAAAACTGCATGGGATACATATTGTGAAAACATATGTTTTACACGCCGGCGATCTTTACCTTCAGTGATAGCCTTATAAGACGCTGCCATAAAAATGGAAATGATCGCAATCAAAAAAGGATTTACAATTTCAATAACGTAATTCATTGAGAATAGTACAAACGACATGTAGACAAATGTTAGAATTAATAAGCTCGGCACCAAATAGGAAAGAAGATAATGTTTACTGTAGAGGATTAGATATAAAGATATTCCGGCAATAAATAATCCCAGAAACGTAGTATATCTTCTTGATATTTCACGCAGCGAGTCCCCAGACAGTATATTAGACAAGGCCATCGCATGTATAGTTACGCCTGGTGACACGTTTGAGATGGCAGTTGCTTTTATGTCATCCAGTCCAACCGCACTCGCGCCCACAAACACATATTTACCTTCAAACTCTTCTGGCGAAATCAATATGTTTTCAAAATCACCATTTTTTATTTGATTCCATGAGGCGAAAATACCGGATATTGAATATGGCTTATAGTCGCCATACATATTAATAACATGCTCAGTTCCTGGCGGATAATTCTCTAAGCCGAAGCCATCCCTAAGTTGCGAATTCTCTATTGTCTGTAAATGGCTAATCGGACTTATAGATAGTGAAGGGTAGTAACTATTGTCATACTCATGATAGAAGGGAACACGTCGATAGATACCATCAATGTCAGATGCGATAGTTACAATCCCTAACCCCGATGCCGCTCGCCAAAGTTCTTCCATAGGAACAACATAACTATTATTTCTCTGTATCGTATCCTCAAAGTCTCCCGGTGTGCCAAATTTCCTTACTAGATCGGATGGTAATTGCAGAACATCCTCAGACTTGACTGACTTAATTGTTGAATCGTGAAACATTTGTGCTGCGTGAATAACATTCGGGTATCGAGCTGTCGCATCAATAAAGTCTTGATCGGGACCACTATAAGAGTTTTTGAATTTATTTAATTCTCGCTGAGTAAATAACAGATCAAATATTACTGCCTTGGGGTTGCCCAGAGAGAGGAAGTCCAGTACTTCAGCATAGGCAGTTCGAGGCCAAGGGAATCTGCCATATGTTGAGTCCATGGCTTTAAGTGAGGCTTCATCAATTAATATAATGGCTACATCATCATCAATGACGGCATCTGTTCTCAACCATGCCATGCGTGTATCAAATGACCACAACTCCATCCTTTTCACAACTGTCAGCGAGCTTATGGCACTTGAAAAAATTAGTGTTGCCACTAGAAATGACACAATAATAAACAACTTTGAAGCAAGTAAACGCTTTAGCATAGCCCCTCCATGATACTCACTCCCTAACTATTCATGAATCATCTAATATATCTATACTTAATATAAAACCATATAGGCACTGTTTATTTTAATATATGGCATTACTTCTATAACGAGATTATGCCAAGGATATACTTGCCTTTTGTTTAAGACAATAATCCAGCCACTCTGTTAAAAACCGATTAAGATCGGCCTTTTCATATTTATGATGCATACGTGAATTTGGATAGCTATTTTTAGGCTGGAAGCCATCCTGATTTTGGTAACACACCACCTCAGCCAGCTCAGCATCATAATAAACCTTTACGGCTATTTGTATATCCGGTATCAATCGTTGTAAACCGGGTGTTTGGTGGGTTACATCCAGGGTTGCCGTATAGGGTCCACGCTCTCGCAGATGGATATTGATCACGCCCTGTGGATCACGAAATGCGTACAACAAATTGTCTTCTGCCTCATGCAGATCCGGGATCAGTTGAGTGAGTTTGAGATAATTCATCTCAAATACCCTCATAGTGGAAATATATAGAGGCCGATTATTTGCTCTCATCACTCCGCTCTTTGTCTCACTGGAAAGACTCTGGCTCATAGCCGCAACATCTTAATATATCGTCCAGCATGCTTTCAAAATTGAGAAATTCGTGTGCTCCACCCTGATAAATAGTCTTATTGCTGTCTGCGAACTTTTTCACTGCGTCACGGTAATCGAGTATCTCATCTCCAGTTTCCAGTAACAGCCAATAATTTTCCGGTTTGTTAATTTTTTCCATCTGGAAGGATTTCATCACCGCCACATGACGCTCTTTCAGGATATATCTCTCACCTGTATACAAATTTTCATTTTCACCCAGATAAGCCTCCAACAAACGATAAGGATAGATGGCAGGATTAACCAGTATCGCCTTAAGATCATATTTCTCTGCCAGCCAGGCAGCGTAGTAGCCTCCCAAAGAACTGCCTATAAGTGTCGGTATTATCTCGCCGCAGGCCTCCACACAGCCCTGTAATAGTGCCATCGCCTGTTCTGGATCTGCAGGAAGCTCTGGGACCCTCAGATCGCCTAGGATACCAAAATGTGCCATACGTTCTGTCAGAATCCTTGCCTTATGCGACTGTGGCGAGCTGTTGAAACCGTGAATATAAATTACACGTGGCATGGTATTAACATAGAGCTACTGGGAAAACACAAAAAAGCCCCGACTGGCGGGGCAATTTATTACTCCGACGCTGTTCCTTAGTCCTCAAAGATACGTTCCAGGCGTTCCAAATCATTGATCACACGGAAAGTGCCTCCACCCTCTTCAACACGAGAGCGCCAGGCATCCAGACGTTTCATATAGTCACGAGGGTCCACTTGGTCACTACGCAGCTTGGTGACATTCAGGGCAATCACCTCGCTGCCTTTCAGTTCCAGAGCGAAGTCACGTACTTGCCCCTTGATCAGATCCTCTTCCATGTCGGAGAAGATAAGTATGGTCTTTTTACCACTCTTGGTTTCTTCCAGAAACTGTACCGCCTGGATTATGCCGCCAGTGATATCCGTGTATGAACTGCCCTTCAGCGTCTTAATGAAGTTATCCATCTTTTCTCGGAAGCCACGCTTTTGCTGATTAGTCACACTGGGACGTTCGTCGAATGTTACCTTGGCGATAATATCTTTTTCACTAAAACTACCACTATCTATACGCGCTACCGCCAGAGAATCACCTGGTCCAAGTTTTACCAACATGAAACTAAGAATATTACTAGCCTTGTTCATCTCCTCGGTATAGGTGCCCGAGGTATCCAGCAACATATAAACACCATGTGTATTGGGTGTGGATTTACTGCATCCGGCTAAGAATAGCGTCAATAAAATTGCCGCAATAACATTTATTTTTCGTATCATTTTTCTTCTCCCTGAATCCAAGCCATCGTTTAAGGTTTTACTGCTGAGCCAGATTTATGCATAAATTTCTCTTCTACCCATAGCGGCATAAAAATAATCAGATCATAGGCATTCACAAGGGCTGTACCAAGATGGTGAATAATATTACCCATCAAACGCAGCAGGAATGATATAGCCCGTAATGAGGATACGACGATCACACCCAGAACTGTACGTGATGAATGCACAAAGGACTCCAGAGGCATAGCCGCCAGGGCTAGCACAAAGGGCAGGATGAAGCCGATCACCATCTGTACTATCGTAGGAATGTTACTGAACGATTGTCCCCCTACGACCATGGGCACATCACTAAGGCTTCTTGTCAGAGCCTGATTTTCTGCCGCCATCAAGTCACGCATAAAGGCCAACGCCGATTCGGAACCAGCCAATATTACCAATATACCCAATGTGATCCACTTCATGCGTTCACGAATCTTGTCATCCAGTGCACCAATAACCGGGAATAATCGTGTAAAGCGAGCTGACTCCATAAAGAACAGGCCGATGGCCAGTTCCAACAGGATGATCACCATAGCCGCCACATCCGAGGTTTTAAAACCCGCCAGTGTACTGTTACCACCCACCATTTCCTGCATTGGGTAGGCAATCAGATTAAAGTTTACAATCCCACCGCCAACAGCAATAAACAATACCAGGGCTGAGATAAAGAATTGGGTAAAGGATGATGATGAAAGCATCCGCTCTCCCGCTGACTTACCATGACAGATCATCTCAAATTTCGACAACTGTGCATCCACTTCCCGACTACGCTCATCCAGACTGTCGACACTCTTTTTCACCTCATTCAGAGCTGAGTTGACCTTACGCCAGCTGGGTAGCAGTTTCTTCAACAGATGATGACGCTCATGGAACATCTCACGATACTCTTCCACTGCGTTCTTTTGTGACTTGTTCATCGATTCATGAATATTGGTGAGCACATCTGCCACCATAGAATCATTGGAGGGTATATTTGCCACAGCATCTACCGCACGTATCCACGCATCCGGGGTATCTGGCACTTCAGAGGTACGGGCATAATCCTCTTCCATACGAGTGATCTGTTCGTCCAGCTTTCGATAGATGGTGGGAAAGCCTGCCAGGTCACGATGAATAACCGTTTCCATGCGCTCAAATTCTCGTGCAATCTGGCGTTCTGATGCATCCTGGCCCATAGAGAACAGTACCTCGCGGTTACGGCTCCTTAGGCTGCCTTCGGCGATTAATACCGATCGAGAGAACAAATGTAATGCATTACGCAACAACCGGCTGACAGAACGTATCGCCTTGTGTGCCGGGGTGCGTGCAAAATAGAGCACCACGACAATGATAAGCAGCCAGATCAATAACGAGATACCAGGTTGTCCTGGTACGATTTGCGGCAAATCTGTTAGGCCCATAAAATTCTCCTTTGGTCTTATATTTATTTATCTCAGCTGACGGGTGTTACTGCCGGTCCGTGCGTTGGCCTTCCATTCTCGTTTGATTGGCCTGGATTACTATCGAGCAAGTCACAAAAAAACTGTGATCAAAAGTCAGTATTTCACTACAGCTGTTCGGGCATACGGATGACACCGGCCACGATACCGAGGATTTGCACCTCTTCATTTTTTAAATAGATAGGCTCCATATCGGGATTGGCCGGTTGCAGCCTTATCCCATTTGCCTCGACATAGAACTTTTTCAGGGTGACCTGCTCACCGTTGATCATCGCAACCACCGACTCTCCATTACTGGCAGTTTCGCGCTTCTCCACTACAATGAGGTCCC
>JAOUJT010000285.1 GCA_029883105.1 Gammaproteobacteria bacterium | reverse complement strand
GCCACGTCGCTTCGGCACGCAATGGAGCTGTGCCTGGACTACGCCAAGGGCAAGAAGAATCTATCTATCGATAACGTCGCGGATCTGATGGGGCTTAACAATAAGTGGACGCTCTACAAATGGATGGAGAGTGGCAGGATGCCGTCCATTCTGATCCGTCCCTTCGAGCATGCCTGTGGTTGTACCTATATGACCCAGTACATCGCCAGCAGCGCACATAAGTTGCTGGTCGATATCCCCAACGGAAAGCCCCCGAAAGACACCGATTTAATCAGCCTGCAAACCGGATTTAATGAGGCAGTAAACCTGCTGGCCAGTTTCTACCAGGGCAAGGCTTCCGCCGATGAGACCCTTGGTGCGCTCACCTCGGCGATGGGTCAGATCGCCGGTCATCGAGTCAACGTTAGCAAGGCCCTCGCTCCCGAACTGCAACTGTTTGATGAGGGGGAGGCGGAATGAAAAAGCTATGGTTCACCGCATCGGAGCTGGCGGGTCTACCAGGCCTGCCAAAGAACGAACGGAATATAAATCTCAAGGGTAAACGTGGTGAAATTGTTCGCCAGAAAAAAGCCAAAGGTAAAGGCTGGGAATACCACCTTCACAGCCTACCCATGCCCACCCAGGCCAGCCTGATCAAACAACATGCGCCGGTATCTGAAACCACCGCCATTACACAATCCATCCCGGATCTCTCTTACGACAAGGATGGGCTATGGGCACATTACGAGCGGGCTACGCAGAAGAAGAAAGACGAGGCCCGGCGCAAAACCGGATTGCTGCAACAGGTGATGCGCTTGATGGATGCCGGGCATACCTTCAAGTCTGCCGCCGATGCGGTGGCCGCTGCCAATGACGTGAGCGCTGCCAACCTGCGCAACTGGTACCACGGAGTGAATGGTAAGCGTGGAGCCAAGACCTACGCCAAGGAAGACTGGCTGGCCGCGATGGTATCGGGCTACGCGGGTAGAACGGCCACGGCAGAATGCTCGGAAGAGGCTTGGGATTACTACAAGGCTGACTTCCTGCGTAACGAACAGCCCACGGCTACCGCCTGTTATGAGCGCCTACAAATGGCCGCCGTAAAACATGGCTGGGCGATCCCCAGTCTTTCTACCCTGGAACGCCGAATCAAAACCATACCACTGACCACCCGCGTATTCTTGCGTGAGGGTGAGCATGCCTTGATGCGGCTGTTCCCGGCACTGGAACGCAGCGTGCGAGATCTGCATGCCATTGAATGGATCAACGGTGACGGCTATCAGCACAACGTGTTTGTGAAATTCCCGGACGGCTCTATCGGCCGCCCCAAGACCTGGTTCTGGCAAGACGTCTACAGCCGCAAGTTCCTGGCCTATCGCACCGATGTGAGCGAGAACACCGACACCATCCGCCTTTCCTTTGGCGATGTGGTAGAGCAATACGGGATCCCCGAACACGCCACCATCGACAACACCCGCGCCGCCGCCAACAAATGGATGACCGGCGGGGTACCCAACCGCTACCGCTTCAAGATCAAAGAGGACGATCCCATCGGCATCTTCCCGATGCTGGATGTGAAGGTGCACTGGACCTCGGTCATTGCCGGTCACGGTCATGGCCAGGCCAAGCCCATCGAGCGCGCCTTCGGTGTCGGGGGTATCGGCGAGATCGTCGATAAACATCCGCGCCTGGCTGGAGCCTTCACCGGCAACAGTCCAATGGCCAAGCCTGAGAACTACGGCAGCAGCGCGATACCACTCGAAACCTTCATGGAAGTATTGAAAGAAGGGGTCGCCACCTTTAACGCCCGACTCAAGCGTAAGACCGAAATATGCGCCGGAGTCCTCTCCTTTGACCAGGCGTTTGAACAGTCCTATAGCACCGCACTGATCCGCAAGGCCACCGCCGAACAACGTCGTTTATGGATGCTGGCTGCAGAGTCGATCACCATCGGGCGAGATGGTTCATTCATGCTGGAAGCTGGTGGGCTGGTGGGCCGAGGTCGTAACCGGTACGGAGCCGATGCCCTCCTGGAGTTCATAAAACATAAGGTAGTCGTTCGCTTCGATCCCCAACAACTGCATGAATCCGTCCACGTCTACACCCTGGATGGGCGCTACATCGTCGAGGCCGAATGCCTGCAGGCTGCGGGTTATGGCGATACCCAGGTTGGCCGCGCCGCCAACCGCCTGCGCAGAGAAAAGATGAAGGCCTCAAAGGCTGCAGCCAACGCCGAACAACGCCTGAGCATACTGGATGCCGCCGCACTATTACCCGACACCGAAACCCCGGAGCCACCAGAAACCAAGCTGGTCCGCCCTGTCTTTGGCAAAGCCAAACGGGTGGTCGGTTCAGATATTCAAACGACGGAAGGTGATGGTAATGAGGAATTAATCGAGAGTGGTGACGACTTCATTCTTTCGTTGTGGGAACAACGCAAGGAAGAGATGTAAGAAAAAGCCGGGATAACCCGGCTAAAAAACAACTTTGTAAACTGGGAGTATAACAAATGCAACAATCCAATGTTTTAGATATTAGCAGCACATCATCAAACCAGCAGATGGTTGATCTGGTGACCGAAGAAATGGAGAGTTCAAAACTCAGCCAGGCACAAGCGGCTAAAGAGATCGGCATATCGGAAACCGCTCTGTCTCAGTGGCGCCGCCAAAAGTATAGCGGTGACAATAGCGCGGTAGAGATCAAGATTGAAAACTGGTTAAGCACCAAGGCCAAGCGCCGCCAGAGCGATCAGATGCTGCCGGATGCGCCAGACTATTATGAAACTTACAGTGGCAAGCGCATCACCTCCACCCTTACCTATGCACACATGGCCGCCGATCTGGTGGTCATCTACGGCGGTGCGGGGGTCGGCAAAACCAAATCCACACGCCGTTACGCTAAGGCCAACCCCAACGTATGGATCATCGAAGGTACACCCACCTGCAACACAATGGGCGGCTTCCTGCGACACCTGGCCGCCGCGCTGGGTGTACGACTCCCCAAGGGGCATCATGATGTACTAGAAGCCAATCTGCGCGAACGCCTGAAGGATTGCGGTGGCCTGATCATCGTTGATGAGGCGCAGTTCCTGAACGAACGCGCCCTGGAGATCGCACGCCGACTGGCGGAGATGACTAACAACGGCCTGGCACTGGTGGGCAATGAAACCGTCTATGCCCAGCTAACCGGTCGTAACCGCGCCGCCGAGTTTGCCCAGCTGTTCAGCCGCATCGGTAAGAAGGTGCGCCTGACCCGTCCCACCCCCACCGACATCGAAGCCGCCTGCAAAGCCTGGGACATCACCAACCGCGCAGAGCGTGATCTGCTGGCCGATATCGCCGCCAAACCCGGAGCCCTGCGCATGATGACCAAGACGCTGCGCCTGGCGGGCTTGATGGCCAAGGGCGGGAAGATCACCATCGAGCATCTGAAAGCGGCCTGGAAAGATCTGGGGGGTGAGTGATGATCGCCGCCGCCAAATTCAGGGAACACATACCACGGCAGGATCAGAACGAACACGTCCGTGCCTGCATTTTCAAAGTGGCCGACGCCTACACCTGGCTGACTAATAAGGGCTTCACCATTCTGCGTGTTGTGGTTGAAGACTCCAGGCCCGTGGTGTGGATACAGCACTGCGCACACGTCACACAACTGCGCGGT